>JANYIP010000123.1 GCA_025361995.1 Streptomycetales bacterium
CCGCCGGCGTCCCGGCGGGGCCGCGACAAGCCACCCCGTCAGCGGCCGCCCTTCGTGCCGGACGCCGACCGGACGGCCTTGATGAGCCAGTGTCGCCGTTGAGGCCTGCTCGGCTACCAGCCGCGCGCCTGCCATTCCGCCAGGTGAGGTCGTTCGGCACCGATGGTGGTGTCGTCACCATGACCGGGATATACCGACGTCTCATCGGAGAGCCGGCCGAACAGCTTCGTGGACACCCCCTCGAACAGTGAGGCGAAGTCCGCCGGACTTGTTGCCCGTCCTACTCCTCCTGGGAAGAGGCAGTCGCCGGTGAAGACGTGCGAGTCACCGTCAGGGTCGTCGTAGACGAGGGCGATGCTGCCGGGCGTGTGGCCGACGAGGTGGATCACGGACAGCTCGACGGCGCCGAAGCTCAGCGTGTCGCTGTCGCCGAGAAACACGTTCGTCTCGACGGGGATCTCGGGCGCGTCGAGCGGGTGGGCGAAGGTCCGCGCGTTGGTCGCGGCGACGACCCCCGCGAGCCCTTGCCAGTGGTCACCGTGCCGGTGCGTCGTGACGACACCGACGAGGCCGTCCGCGCCGACCAGGTCGAGGAGCCGGTCGGGTTCGTTGGCCGCGTCGATCAGCAGCTGCTCGCCGCTCGTCCGGCACCGCAGCAGGTAGGCGTTGTTGTCCATCGGGCCGACCGACAGCTTGGTCAGGACGAGCTTCGCCATCTCGCGCACTGCCGCCGGACCGCCCGGCTTCACCTTGCCGCTGTAGCTCATCGGTTCTCCCTCGACTAGTTCCATGCAGGTGCTGACGGTACGTCCCCGTCGCCGACCAGCTCCAGCCCGGCCGACCGCGCGTCCGCAGCCGGGATGCGGCCGACCAGCCAGCCCAGCAGGGCCGTCGACGGCCCGGACAGCTCGCCGCCGCTACCGCTGGTTCCGCTGGTTGCGCCGGTGCGCCAGACCCGACCCGTGTCAGTCGCCGTGAGGACCGCGACCGGCATCGCGCCCTGGGCGGCGAACCTCGGGACGAGCTCGTCCAGGGTCCGGTGGGCGAACATCGTCGACCAGTCGGACGGCGCGAGACCGATCCCGAGGTCGACGTGATGGATCACCACCTCGCGGATACGCAGCCCGGCCAGCTGGGCTCCGCGGGTCGGCGTACGAGACGGCCCCATCTCTACGAGGGCGTCCAACGCCGGGCCCGACAGGGTCCCCAGCTGCTCCTCGATGCGTGCGCTGGACTGCGTGAGGTCCGCCTGGATCTCGGCGGCCGGCCGACCGCTGCCGGACTCGATGTCGGCGGCGCGGGCCTCGGGCGAGGCGTACATCGGGGTGACCGTCCCGGTGCTGGCCCACTCGACCAGCCGGCCCATCCCCTCGGCGTTGCGGGCGAGGTGGGTGAGGACGTGGCCCCGGCTCCAGCCTGGGAGAAGCGACGGCTCGCGCAGGGCGGCGTCGTCCAGCGCGGCGACGGCGGCGAGGAGCGCGCGGTGGGCGTCGGCGAGCTCGGCGAGGGCAGCTGGGTCAGCGGCTTCGGTCACCGGACGACCGTACCGGGAAGAAGTTGTCGGACCACCCGGTTAGCCTGGCTGCGCCCGTTCTGACCGACCTAACCGAGGACCTGTCTGTGGCCGACCGCCTCGTCATCCGTGGCGCCCGTGAGCACAACCTGAAGGACGTCTCGCTGGATCTCCCGCGAGACGCCCTGATCGTGTTCACGGGGCTGTCCGGCTCGGGCAAGTCCAGCCTGGCCTTCGACACGATCTTCGCCGAGGGTCAGCGCCGCTACGTCGAGAGCCTGTCGGCCTACGCGCGCCAGTTCCTCGGGCAGATGGACAAGCCGGACGTCGACTTCATCGAGGGCCTCTCGCCGGCGGTCTCGATCGACCAGAAGTCGACCAACCGCAACCCGCGCTCGACCGTGGGCACGATCACCGAGGTGTACGACTATCTGCGGCTGCTCTACGCGCGGATCGGCCGCCCGCACTGCCCGGTGTGCGGCAAGCCGATCACCCGGCAGACTCCGCAGCAGATCGTGGACCGGGTGCTCGAGCTTGAGCCGAACACGAAGTTCCAGGTGCTGGCGCCGGTGATCCGGGGCCGCAAGGGGGAGTACCTCGAGCTGTTCAAGGACCTGCAGACCAAGGGGTTCAGCCGGGCCAGGGTGGACGGCACGGTGATCTCGCTGGCCGAGCCGCCGACCATGAAGAAGCAGGAGAAGCACACCATCGAGGTCGTGGTCGACCGGCTGTCGGTCAAGCCGTCGGCCAAGCGTCGCCTCACCGACTCGGTCGAGACGACCCTGGCGCTGTCCGGCGGGCTCGTGCTGCTCGACTTCGTCGACCTGCCCGAGGACGACCCGCACCGGGAACGTACGTTCTCCGAGCACCTGGCCTGCCTGGACGACGACCTGTCGTTCGAAGAGCTCGAGCCGCGGTCGTTCTCGTTCAACAGCCCGTACGGAGCCTGCCCCACCTGCACCGGGCTGGGGACCCGGATGGAGGTCGACCCCGAGCTCATCGTCCCCGACCCGAGCCGGAGTCTGGCCGACGGGGCGCTCGGGCCGTGGAGCTCGGCCGCGACCAGCGACTACTTCGGACGGCTCGTCGAGGCGTTGGCGGAAACCCTCGGTTTCCGGATGGACACCGCGTTCGAACGCCTGCCACCCAAGGTGCAGAAGGCGCTGCTCTTCGGCCACGACAGCCAGGTGCACGTGCGCTACAAGAACCGGTACGGCCGTGAGCGGTCGTACTACACGAGCTTCGAGGGCGTCATCCCGTTCGTGCAGCGCCGGCACGCGGAGTCCGAGTCGGACACCTCCCGCGAGCGCTGGGAGGGATACATGCGCGAGGTTCCGTGCCCTGCCTGCGGCGGCTCGAGGCTCAAGCCGATCTCGCTGTCGGTGACCGTCGGCGACCTGAACATCGCGCAGGTGGCGCGGATGCCGATCGGGGAGTGCGCGGTCTTCCTGCGCTCGGTCGACCTCTCTTCGCGCGAGGCGCAGATCGCCGAGCGAGTCCTCAAAGAGGTCAACGAGCGGCTGCGCTTCCTGCTCGACGTCGGCCTCGACTACCTCTCGCTCGACCGGGCCGCCGGCACCCTGGCCGGCGGAGAGGCCCAGCGGATCAGGCTCGCCACCCAGATCGGCTCGGGGCTCGTCGGTGTCCTCTACGTGCTCGACGAGCCGAGCATCGGGCTGCACCAGCGCGACAACCGCCGCCTGATCGAGACACTGGTGCGACTGCGCGACCTCGGCAACACGCTGATCGTGGTCGAGCACGACGAGGACACGATCCGGACCGCCGACTGGGTGGTCGACATCGGGCCGGGCGCCGGCGAGCACGGTGGCCAGGTCGTGGTGTCCGGCTCGGTGGAGGACCTGCTCGCCGCTGAGCACTCGCTGACAGGGCAATACCTGTCGGGCAAGCGCCGGATCGAGCTGCCAGCGGTACGCCGGCCCCGGACCGCCGGCCGCGAGCTCCGCATCGTCGAGGCGCGCGAGCACAACCTGCAGGACGTGTCGGTGGCCTTCCCGCTCGGCTGCTTCGTCGCCGTCACCGGCGTCTCAGGGTCGGGCAAGTCAACTCTGGTCAACGACATCCTCTACAGCGTGCTGGCCCGCGAGCTCAACGGCGCCCGCACCGTCCCCGGCCGGCACCGTACGGTCACCGGGGTCGAGCTCGTCGACAAGGTCGTCCACGTCGACCAGAGCCCCATCGGACGTACGCCGCGGTCCAACCCGGCGACGTACACCGGGGTCTTCGACCACGTGCGCCGGCTCTTCGCCGAGACGATGGAGGCGAAGGTTCGCGGGTACCTGCCCGGCCGGTTCTCGTTCAACGTCAAGGGGGGGCGGTGCGAGGCCTGCGCCGGCGACGGGACGATCAAGATCGAGATGAACTTCCTGCCGGACGTCTACGTCCCCTGCGAGGTCTGCCACGGCGCGCGGTACAACCGCGAGACGCTCGAGGTCCACTTCAAGGGCAAGACGATCTCCGAGGTCCTCGACATGCCGATCGAGGAGGGGCTGGACTTCTTCCAGGCCGTGCCCGCGATCGCCCGCCACCTGCAGACCCTGGTCGACGTGGGACTGGGTTACGTACGTCTGGGGCAGCCGGCACCGACGCTGTCGGGCGGTGAGGCGCAGCGGGTCAAGCTCGCGTCCGAGCTGCAGAAGCGGTCGACCGGGCGCACCGTGTACGTCCTGGACGAACCGACGACGGGGCTGCACTTCGAGGACATCCGCAAGCTGCTGGGCGTCCTCAACCGACTGGTCGACGCGGGCAACACCGTCGTCGTCATCGAGCACAACCTCGACGTCATCAAGACGGCTGACTGGGTCGTCGACATGGGGCCCGAGGGAGGCACCGGCGGCGGCCTGGTCGTCGCCGAGGGCACGCCGGAGCAGATCGCGGTCGCTCCGGGGAGCCACACCGGGGCTTTCCTGCTGGATCTGCTCGCGGACCGGCTCGAGATCGCTGCACCGGCTCCGAAGAAGGCTGCCGGCGCGCGGCAGCGGCGCTCCTGAGATCAGCTGGTCCAGATGCGCTACTCCTGCCCCCCGCAGGAGTACGGTGAGGACTGCTGAGTACGTCTGCGCCTGACTGGTGCCAAGGCACCGGGCAGGACCCCTGCGCCGACGACCGACGGAAGTAGGAACCGTGGTCGACGCTGTGACCGTTGTGTCCGATGTTGTGAGCATCTTGGTCGTCGATGACCACGCAATGTTCGCGACGAGCCTGGGGCTCGCGCTCGAGCAGGAGCGCGGTCTTTCGGTGCTCGGAACCGCAGCGACTCTGGCGGAGGCGCGCAGATGGGTTGCCACCAGCCCGCCGGACGTCCTTCTCATCGACCACCGGCTGCCCGACGGGCTTGGGGTGCAGGCGCTGCCTGAGCTGAAACGGCTCGCCCCGCGGATGCGCATCGTGCTCATGTCCGCGGCCGTGGACGACGCCGCCCTGGTCAGCGCGATCGAGAACGGAGCGTCGGGCTTCCTGTCGAAGTCCGCCACCGTCGACGAGCTGGTCCAGGCGATCCGCGCCGCCGCGGCGGGCGAGGTCCTGGTCAGTCCGGCCCTGCTGGCGCGGTTGCTGCCGCGGCTGAGCCGGGACCGGTTGGGCGTGGGGACCGAGCTCACCCCTCGCGAGGTCGAGGTGCTCGACGTCCTCTCGCAGGGGTCCTCCAACTCCGACATTGCCCGCGAGCTCGGGATCAGCGTCAACACCGTGCGCAACCACGTCCAGAACATCCTGACCAAGCTCGGGGTGCACTCCAAGCTGGAGGCGCTCGCCGTCGCCGTGCGTGAAGGGATCATCGACCCTGCCAGTCGGACCTGATGGGCGGCCAGCCGGACGACCGCGAGACGCGGTTGTTGAGGGCGGTCGCGGCCAACACCCCGGTGATCTTGTGGGCGATGGACCCCGACGGATTCATCACGTACTCCACGGGCAAGGGGCTGGAACGCTTCGGCATCAAGGACGGCGACCGTATCGGCCTGCACGTGCTCGACCTCTACCCCAACTACTCCGGGGCGCGCGAGTCCTACGAGCGCTACGAGTTCCAC
>JANYIP010000129.1 GCA_025361995.1 Streptomycetales bacterium
CAGGACGTCCCCGGGCCGGATCGCGCGCCCGCCGGGCATGTTCTCGGCCAGCGGCAGGATCGCGCGCACAGCCGTGTCCAGACCGAGGTCGGCGGCCGCGACCACCGCGCCGGCAACCGCGGCCGCCCCGGCCATGTCGGACTTCATCCAGGCGATCTCGTCCGGGTTCTGCTTGATGTTGATGCCGCCGGAGTCGAAGGTGATGCCCTTGCCGGTCAGGCCTAGAGGAGCACGACCAGACCCGAGCGTGAGCTCGACCACCCGCGGTGGGTGCTCGCTGCCCTGACCGACCCCCAGCACACCGCCGAAGCCGCGAGCGCCCAGCTGTGCGGACGTCCATACCGTCGCTCGCGCTCCTGCCTTGGCGGCCCGCTCGACGACGGCGTCGGCCAGGTCCTGCGGTGTGAGCAGGTCACCGGGCATCTCGACCAGAGTCCGGACCCAGTTCGCGGTCGCGCCGCCCACCTCCGCGCGGGCGAGTGCCGCTCGTACCCCGGCGGACCGGGCTTGGGTGCCGTCGAGGAGCAGCCGCACGGTGGCTACCGCGATCTCGTGCGGTGCCGGTGTCTTGGACCCGACGTACGGCGAACGATACGACCCGAGAAGCACGCCCTCGGCGAAGGCGAGCACAGCGCCAGGACGGTCGGGCCCGACCTGGGCAACCGTCGTCGTCAGCCGCGGGTACCCACGCAGCGATCGCGCTGCATGCATCCCGGCGGCCCGGATGTCGTCGAGCGCTCCGGCCGGTCGACCCAGCCCAAGGCCTACGACCACGGTCGTGCCGACGACGACCAGCACGTGCTCCCCGACCGCGCCGCGAAAGGACGGGACCCGACGCACCGACGCTGCGAGGTCGATGCCCAGCTGGGCGCTCGCCTGGGCCACCCCCGGCCCGCCAGCAGCAGCATCCGCCGCCGAAGGTCCGGAGAAGAACGGCAGCACCAGGACGCCGGTGGTCGCCGCCGATTCCCGGCCCGGCGCCGCGCCGGAGAGCTGGAAGTCGACCACCGTCAGCCGCTCTTCTGCAGGTTGAGCAACGTCAGCATGGACAGCGAGTTGACCGACCCCATCACCGGCGACATCACGAAGCCGGTGAAGCTCTTGTTGTGCGCCTCGATGATGTCCGGGTAGTCGAGGATGATGTACGGCCGGTCGTTGTAGATCTTCTCCTGCATCTGGTTGACCAGCGCGTGCCGGGCCGCCGAGTCGGTCAGGATGCTCTGCTGCGCGTACTGCGCGTCGTACGACGGGTCGCAGTAGCCGCTGTCACTGTTGTTGCCCAGCGCCCCGCAGGTCATGACCGAGAGCATGAAGTCCGGGTCCACTGGTGGGACCCAGTCGTACATGGCCAGGTCGTAGGTCAGATACTTTCCGTCCGGGTCGTTCAGTGCCGTGTTGGCCGCGTCGTCATCCATGCTGCGCTGCTTGATCTGGATGCCGATCTGGGTGAAGTCGTTCTGGATGATCTGGAAGGTGCGATCGCCCGGCCCCTTCTCGTCGGTCGGAAAGATGACGTCGTAGCTCATCGGGTGCCCGTTCGCGACCCGGATCCCGTCGGAGCCCTTGGCATAGCCGGCCGCGTCGAGCAGCGAGTTGGCCTTGGCCAGGTCGAAGGTCAGCGGCCGGACGCTCTTGTCGTTCCAGTCCCCGTCCGACGGCGCGATGATCGTGGACCCCGGTTGCGCGAGGCCGAGCCAGGCTGTCTTGATGATGGAGACCCGGTCCGTGGCGTACTCCATCGCTTCGCGCACGGACGGGTTGAGCAGCTCAGTGTGATTCGTCTTCTTCGGGTTGGTGTTGATGATGAAGGTCTTCATCGAGATGCTCGGCGCGGTGTCGACCTCGAGACCGGCCGACTTCAGCGCGCTCACCGCGGTGGCGGGCGTGTACTCGCCGGTCATGTCGATCTGGTTCGTCTTGAGCGCCGTCACCATCGCGTCGTCGTTGGCGAAGAACTGCAGGCCGAAGCCGTCGATGTGCGGCTTCTGGCCGTACCAGTTCGGGTTGCGACCGAAGAGGGCGATCTGGTCCTTGGTGTACTTGGTGAGGACGAACGGGCCGCCCGAGACCAGTGGTGCGTCGTTCTGGAACGTCTTGATCTTCGACCCGTCACCGACTGCGTACGGAGCCCAGACCTGCTGCGGCAGGATCGACATCTGCTGCATGTTGGACAGCACGTTGGCGACCGGCTTGTCGTAGGTCATGACCAGCGTCGTCGGAGTCGTCGCCTCGACCGTCTTCAGGTGCGCGACCAGGCCGGCCGAGTTCGCGGTGGCCCCGTCCTGGTACTTCATGATCATGTTGAGCGTGAAGGCGGCGTCCGCCGCAGTGAGCGGCTTGCCGTCGGACCACTTGGCAGCCGATTGGGTGGTGAAGGTCCAGGTCAGGCCGTCCGCCGAGGTCTTCCAGTTGCGCGCGAAGTCGGGGACGATCGCCAGCTTCGCGTCGTACTGCGTCAGCTGGGGGAACACGTACTCGTACACGACGTAGGAGTAGTCCGACTGCGATACGAAGGGGTTCAGCGAGTCGATCGGCGAGCTCGTCCCGATGCGGAGCAGCCCACCCTCGCGAGGCTTCGCGGTCGAGGGCTTGCTGGCCGCCGAGCACCCCGCAGCGAGCAGCGCGACGGCTGCGGCTGCTCCGATCAGCCCTGCCTTGGCCGTACCCGTACGTATCCGCATGGCATCCTCCGGTCTAGACGGTCTGACGAGCGCGGTCGGGCACGACGTTCCAGGCCTTGCGTGCGCCGGTGGCTGTCGGCACCGGCAGGACGTGCCGGTCGGTACGCCCCGACAAGTAGAAGGCGAAGCCGTCAGCCGGGTACACCTGTTGGAAACAGTCGAACGGAGTCCCATCGGTGGTGAAGGACACTCCCCGGATCCGGGCGACCCGGTCGCGGGCGGACAGCTTGAGCACTTTGCGGTCGGCCGCGGTCGGCACGGTGATGTCGAGGCACTGCTCCTCGAACGCGTCGGTGAGCCCGTGCCGGCGGGCCAGCAGGTCGTAGAGCGAGGCGCCGTCGTAGAGCGCGTCCGCGTCCAGGGTCGGCGCGAGCCGGACGGGGATGACGGACTGCTCGCTGATCATCGGGCGGGCGCCGATCACGCGTACCCGCAGGATCCGCCAGACTGCCTCGCGGGCGGACAGCTCCAGCGAACGAGCGATATCGGCGGTCGGGATGCCCTGGCTGACCTCAAGGACCTGGGTGTCCACCTGCGGAGTGGGCGCGTCTCCCGTCAAGGTCGCGAGCAGGCCACCGGCCCGGGCCGGACTGCTGAAGATCCGTTCGGCAGCAACAAAAGTGCCGACACCCTGGTGCCGCCGGATCCGGCCGGCGTGCTCGAGCTCGTCCAGCGCGCGGCGCACCGAGATCAGGCTCACCCCGGCCATCGCCGCGAGCTCCTTGTTGGTGGGGAGAACGTCGCCGGGCACGAGACCACCGTCGACGATGAGGCGCTCGATCATCCCGATCACCTGCTCGTAGCGGAGCTGAGGTCGGCCAGGGCCAGCCATCCGCGGCATCGGCGGCATCGGCACCTCCCTTGTCCCCACGAGTCGGGCCAAACACTAGAGCATGGTGAGTCGACTGAGTATGTTCTCTCCAGAACTTCTCTAGACCAGCGGCCGAGGGGTGGGTGGAGTGCGCGGTTCCGACTACCTCGTCAAGCGCAGCGCGTTCGCCGTCATCACCGTGTTCGTCGCGATCACGATCAACTTCTTCCTCTTCCGCGTGCTGCCGGGCGACGCAGTCTCCAACCTTGCACGCATCCCGACAGCGACGCCCGAGCTGCGGCACGCCCTTCGCGTGCAGTTCGGTCTCGACAAGTCGGCGTGGGAGCAGTACTGGCTCTACCTCGGGCAGCTGCTCCACGGCAATCTCGGCATCTCGTTCGCCAACCAGCAGCCGGTGCGCGACAACCTCGTCACCGCACTCGGGAACACCGTGCCCATGGTGGCGATCGGGACGGTGGTCGCGATCGTGATCGGCATCCTCACCGGGGTCCTGTCAGCGGTGCGGCGGCACACGGTCGCCGATCACGTCAGCACCAACCTCGCGATCGCCTTCTACGCCTTCCCGACCCAGTTCCTCGGGATGATGCTGCTGATCCTCTTCGCCGGCCTGCTGCCGTCGGCCGGGATGAGTGACCCTTTCGCGCTCGGCGACGTCAGCTTCGGTTCGCATCTGGCCGACCTCGCGAAGCACATGGTCCTGCCGGCAGCGACGCTCGCCCTGACGCTGTACGGCGAGAACACCCTGATCGTCCGCTCGGCCATGCTCGAGACCCTCGGCGAGGACCACGTGCTGACCGCGCGCGCCAAGGGCTTGTCGCGCCGGGCGATCATCCGCAAGCACGCCCTGCGCAACGCGATGCTCCCCACCGTGACGATGATCGGGCTCTCACTCGGCAGCATCGTGTCGGGAGCGATCCTGATCGAGGTCATCTTCTCCTGGCCTGGCATCGGCTCCGCGCTCTACCAAGCGGTGCTGCAGCGCGACTACCCGATGCTGCAAGGCGGCTTCCTGGTCATCACCGTGACGGTGATCCTGCTCAACTTCGTCGCCGACCTCGCGTACTTCCGCCTCGACCCGAGGATCACCTCGTGAGCACGTCGGTGAGCCAGGTCGACGTACCTGAGGTCGAGGTGCAGGAAGGGCTGTGGGCCGCGATCCGCGAGGTGCTGCACGAGCGGACCGCGATGGTCGGGCTCGTCATCCTCGCAGCCTTCGTCCTGATGGCGGTCTTCGCGCCGCTGCTGTCGCCGTACGACGTGCACGTGGCCAGCTGCGGGGTCTTCGACCCGCCGTCCGCGAAGCACTGGCTCGGCTGCGACGACGGCGGTATCGACATGCTCAGCCTGGTCATCACCGGCGGCCGGATCTCGATGATCGTCGGCTTCGCGGCGACCCTGGTGGCGATGACCATCGGTGGTGGCGTCGGGCTGGCATCGGGATACTTCGGCGGCTGGGTCGACGTCGTGCTCATGCGGATCACCGACTACTTCCTGGTGATCCCCGATCTCGTACTGATGATCGTCATCTCGGCGGTGTGGGGGCCGAGCCTGTCGCACGTCGTCATCGTGATCGGAATCCTGCTGTGGACCAGCACCGCCCGGGTGCTCCGGGCCCAGGTCAAGAGCGTGCGCGAACGCGTGTACGTCAAGCGCGCGCAGTCCCTCGGGGCGAGCCACCTGCGGATCATCGTGCGGCACGTCCTGCCGCAGGTTGGCCCGCTGCTCATCGCGAACACGGTGCTCACCATCGCCGTCGCCGTCTTCGACGAGACAGCGTTGGCCTTCCTCGGACTGTCGGACCCGACGGCCACGACGTGGGGCACCGTGATGGAGCACGCGTTCGACCGGACGGCCGTCAGCGCCGGCGCGTGGTGGGCGATCGTCCCGGCCGGCGTCTCGGTCGCCCTCGTGATCATGGGCTGCTACCTGTTCGGCCAGTCGATCGAGGATGCGCTGAACCCGCGGCTCAAGGTCGCGCACCTGTCGCCACGGAGCTGGCGGCTGCGCACCCTCGTCGGCCGCGGACCGGACGCCTTGTGACCGCCGACCTTGCTACGGCCCCGCTGCTGGAGGTCGCCGGGCTCCACGTGTGGTTCGAACTGCCGGGCGGGCGCGAGCTGCACGCCGTCCAGGACGTCGCCCTGACCCTCGAGGCCGGGCAGCGGGTCGGGCTGGTCGGCGAGTCCGGGTCGGGAAAGACGACGACCGCGCTGACGATCATGGGGCTGCTCCCGTCCTCCGCCGCAGCCGCCGGCCGGGTCGCCGTGCGCGGCGAAGACCTGATGCCAGGCCTCGAGAACGGCTTCCGCAGCCACCGCTGGACCGACATCGCGATGGTGTTCCAGGGCGCGATGAACGCGTTCAACCCGGTCCGTACCGTCGGCTGGCAGATCGCCGAGCCGATGATCGCCCACGGTACGGCGACCGGCTCAGCCGCCAAGGCACGCGTTGCTGAGCTGCTGGAGCTGGTCGGCATCCCGGCCGCCGCGGCCACCCGCTACCCGCACGAGTTCTCGGGGGGCATGCGCCAGCGCGCCGCCATCGCGATGGCGCTCGCGTGCGAGCCCAAGATCCTGCTGGCCGACGAGCCTACGACCGCTCTTGACGTGATGGTGCAGGCGCAGATCCTCGACCTGCTGACCCGGCTGTGCGGCGACCTCGGCCTGGCCCTGCTGCTGGTGACCCACGACCTCGGTGTGGTCGCCCAGACCTGCGACGACGTCGCCGTCATGTACGCCGGCGAGATCGTCGAGCGCGGCCGGATCGACGCGCTGTTCCACGACGCCGAGCACCCGTACACGCGCGCGCTGTTCGCCGCGACGCCAGACCTCTACGGCGACGAGCCGGTGGCCTCGATCCCGGGGTCGCCACCCGACCTCGCCCGTCCCGTCGTCGGCTGCGCCTACCGGCCCAGGTGCCCGCTGGCGTTCGCCCCGTGCGTCGACGTGCGGCCAGTGCTCGCGCCGGTCTCGGCGACGACGGCGACACCGCCGGGGACACAGCCGTTGACAGAGCCGTTGACAGAGCCGTCGACAGAACCGGCGCGCCACCTGGTGGCGTGTCATGCCGCATCCTCGGCGCGCGCGACATGACCGAGCTGCTCGTGGTCGAGGACCTGCACACGACGTACAGCAGCCGGCGGACGATGACCGACCGGCTGGCTCGGCGGCCGCTGGAGCAGGTGCGCGCCGTGGACGGCGTCTCGCTGCACGTCGCGAAGGGCGAGATGCTGGCGCTGGTCGGCGAGTCGGGCTGCGGCAAGACCACGACGCTGCAGAGCATCCTGCGGATGGTGCCCACTGCGGGCGGCGTCGTACTCATCAACGGCACGGACGTGACAGCGCTGTCGGCTCGGCAGATGCGCCCGCTGCGCCGCCACGTCCAGATGATCTACCAGGACCCGTACGAGTCGCTCGACGTACGGTTCCGGGTCCGACAGACCGTCGAGGAACCGTTGCTGGTGCACGGGATCGGCGCCACCAAGGCCGAGCGCCTCGAGCTCGTCAGGGCAGCGATGGTGCGCGCCGAGCTGATTCCACCGGAGTCCTACCTCGAGCGGTACCCGCACCAGCTCTCCGGCGGGCAGCGCCAGCGTGTGGCCATCGCCGCGAGCCTGGTGCTGGAGCCCGAGCTCCTGCTGGCCGACGAGCCGGTCTCGATGCTCGACGTGTCGGTGCGTGCGGGGGTCCTCTCCCTGCTCGACCGGCTGCGTCGCGGCGGCACGATGGGGATCGTCATGATCACCCACGACCTGTCGACAGCGGCACACTTCGCGGACCGGATCGCCGTGATGTACCTCGGCCGGATCGTCGAGGAAGGTCCGGCCCACGACGTCATCCACCACCCGCAGCACCCGTACACCCAGGCACTGCTCTCGATCGTGCCGAGGCCCGACCCGCGCGAGCGGAGCCGAGGCACCATCCTCACCGGCGAGACCCCGAACCCGCGCAACCTGCCGAGCGGGTGCCGCTTCCACCCGCGCTGCCCGGTGGCTACCGACGTCTGCCGGGTCACCGACCCCGCGCTCGCCCCCCCGCGCCATGCCCAGGGGCCGGTGGTGGACGGCCACGTCTGCGCCTGCCTGCTCGCCTGAGCCCGGTCAGTCGGTGAAGGTACGGGAGTAGGTGCAGCCGTCGCGGACCACGAAGATCACGCGGCCGTCCACGGCCGGGCCGGCCACCAGTCGCTCGGGGAGCTGCGGCTGGACGCCGATCCGGTAGGCCCCGGGCGACAGCTCCACCAGCAGCGGGTCGTCGCGCGAGCCCTCGACCCCCCCAGCGGCGACCAGTCGCAGCTCACCGTGCCGCGCCACGATGCGGAAGTTCGTGTACCAGGGCGAGTACGAGCGGTAGTGCCCGACCAGTGGGGAGACCGCGATCGGGGTGGCGAACCGGGGGGTGGCCGGGGGTCGGAGCACCGTCCCGCCGTAGGTCCAGCGCCGCTGGTCGCCCTCGCCGTCCAGCTCGTGTTGGAAGGTCCGCCAGCCCGGGTGGGTGCAGGCCAGCCGTTCCCCAGCCCAGCCGAGCCGCCCGCTCAGCGCCCCGTCCGTCAGGGTCAGCAGGAGTCCGTCCGCGCTCACCGAGAAGGTCCGTCCGGCACCGGTGTACGTCCCGACGTACCGGTCGGCGTCCGCGACACGCCACGGATCGACCACCGGCACTCCCGGCACTCCCGGCACTCCCGGTACTGCGGGCACTGCGGAGCCTTCTCGTTCGGCGCGGAACAGGGCGTACCCGGTGCGCGCGATCAGCTCGGCTGGCCCGCCCTCACCCGGCCCGTTGGTGAGCACCGCGATCCCGAGGCCGGCGTCGAGGTCGGCGAGCACGAAGGATGCGTAGCCGACCATCCCGCCGCCGTGCGTGAGGCAGGTGTTGCCGTCCACCGTCTCGACGTTGACCCCGAGCCCGTACCGGCTGGGGTGCTCGGACGGCTCTCCGCCGGGCGCGAGCGACTGCGTCATCTGGTCGAACGACGTCGCGCTGACGATCGTCGTCCCGTCGAGAGTTCCGCGTCCGAGCAGCATTCGCAGGTAGCGGCCGAGATCCTCCGCCGTGGACGCCACGTTCCCGTCGGCAGCCGCCACTTCGAACCAGGTCGCCGGGATCAGCGCGTCGCCAGGCAGCCACGGCCGGTCGTCGTGCAACGGTTGGTACCCGGTGGCCATCAGGGCCCGGTCGGCGTGACGCACCTGAGCAGACGACCCCGTCAGGTGAAGCGGGGCCAAGACGCGTTCAGCGACGAGCTCGGCTGCGGTCCGACCGGTGACAGCCTCGACGACCAGGCCCAGGACCACGTAGCCGGCGTTGGAGTAGTGGAAGAACGTCCCGGGAGCCGAGCCGGTCGCGGTGTGGCGGAGCTCCCACGCCTGGGCGTAGTCGTCCGGGAGTGCGTCAGACCCGGCGATCAGACCGGAGGTGTGCTGCAGCAGGTGGCGCACCGTGATAGGCGCGAAGGACGACTGCACGACGAACCACGGCAGGTACGTCGTGACGGCGGCATCGAGGTCGACCCGCCCCTCCTCCACCAGTGACAGCACGACGAGCTCGGTGAACGACTTGCTGATCGAGCCGATCTCGAACCGGGTGCCCGGGGTCACCGGCGCCTCGTTCGCGAGGTCGCTGCTGCCCAGGCTCAGCGCGAGCAGCGGGCCCTCCCTGTCGACCACGGACAGGCTCACGCCCGGCAGGTCGGCGCGGGTGATGAGGTCGGCGACTAGGTGCTCGAGGTCAGCTGCGTACCCGCGGGCACTCATGCCTGCGAGCTCGCCAGCACCGAGTCCATCGCAGCGCCGACGACCTCGGCGATCGTGGCGACCTCGGCATCGGTGACCACGAACGGCGGCGAGACCTGCAGGGTGTTGGCGTTGATCGTCCGCATGACCACACCGCGGTCGATGCACGCCAAGCTGACCGCATCTCCGGAGACCTCCGGGTCCAGCTGGATGCCAGCCAGGAAGCCGGTGCCGCTGCGTACCTCGCGCACCAGGGGGTGGTCGGCCAGCGGCTGGACGGCCCGGTGCAGCACGGCTTCGAGCTCGGCGGCTCGGGCGATCAGGTTCTCGGTCTCGAGTACGTCGAGGTTCGCCCGGGCGACCGCGCACCCGGTCGCGTGCCCCATGTACGTCAGGCCGTGCCGGAAGATCGCCTCCGACCCCGGCGCGAAGAAGCGGTCCGCCACCGACGGTGCGACGAGGACCCCGCCGAGCGGGGCGTACCCCGACGTCACCCCCTTGGCGAAGAGCAGCATGTCCGGCGTGAGCCCCCAGCGCTCGCTGGCGAACATGACCCCGGTCCGGCCGAACCCGGTGATCACCTCGTCGGCGATGAACAGGATGTCGTGGTCGCGGGCCAGCTGTTGCAGTCCCTCGAGATAGCCCGGCTCGGGTGCGATCACCCCGCCGGTCCCCAGCACCGGCTCGGTCATGATGGCGGCGATCCGCTCCGGGCCGATCGCCTCGATGGCCGCCGCCGCGGCGGCCAGCCCGTGGGTGGGGATCCGTGCCGTCTCGGGCACCAGCGACTCCGAGCCGTACCCGTCCCGGTTGTAGTCGAGGCCGCCGACGCTGGTCCCGAAGGCGTGCAGCCCGTGGTACGCCTGGGCCCTGGTCACGATCACTCGCTTCTCGGGCCGGCCGGCGAGCTGCCAGTGCCGGCGGGCGAGCTTGCAGGCCAGGTCGACGGCGTCCGAGCCGCCGCTGGTCAGGAACACCTTCGAGCCCTCGACGGGAGCCAGCGCGGCCAGCCGGTCGGTGAGGGCGAGGGCCGGCTCGTTCGCGAACCGCCCGAACAGGTGGTAGGTCTCGAGGCGGCACATCTGGTCGTACGCGGCCCGGGCGATGGACTCGCGCCCGTGCCCCACGTTCGCGTGCCACAGCCCCGCCGTCGCATCGAGCAGGCGCCGTCCGTCCGCCGTTTCCAGGTAGGCGCCGGAGCCAGCCACCACGGTGAGCCGGTTGGCCTGGGCAGAACTCATGAGGGCCTGGCCGTTCCAGAGTGCCGCACCAGGGTTGCTGGTCATGGGTTTCCCTCCTGGGAAGCGCTGACGGGTGGCCGGAGGATACAAGAGGACGACGGCGAGTCATGTGATCGCTACGGCGCGTCATGGAGGCCACGACTCCCTGTTGCGGAGCACTCGGCGTGTGTACGTTGGCGCCATCGCAGGACACACCGGGGAGCAGCAATGAAGCACACGAAGTCCCGCCGCGTCGCCATCGCCGTCGGCAGCGCCGCCCTCGTCGCGCTCTCGATCCAGAGCCCGGCAGGTGCCGCGACCAACACCACGCTCGCCCTGTGGCAGATGAACGAGAAGCCCGGGTCCACAGTCCTCGTCGACTCGAGCGGCAACGGGATCAACGGCACCATCGGCAGCGAGGTCGTCCTCAACGGGGCCGTCCACACCTTCTCGTACCTGAAGCCGAACACCCCGCCGGCGCACCCCGGCCACCCGGACCAGATCACGAACACCCGGCTCAACCCTGGGACCCTGGACTACTCGATCACCCTGCGGATGAAGTGGACGAACTCGTTCGGCAACATCATCCAGAAGGGGCAGTCAGGGATCGCCGGCGGCTACTTCAAGCTGCAAGCGCCGAACGGACTGGTCCAGTGCACCTTCCGAGGGTCCCTGGGCAACGGAGGCGTCGGGTCGGGTCGCGCTCTGAACGACGGCCTGTGGCACATCATCAACTGCACGCGGACGTCGACCCAGGTGACCATGACTGTCGACGGCGTCCTCACCGGCAAGCACGTCGGGCCGACCGGGACCATCGCCAACAACGCGCCGGTCTCCATCGCCGGGAAGCTCACCTGCGACCAGGTCAAGGTCACCTGCGACTACTGGGTCGGGCAGATGGACTACGTGGAGATCCAGACCAGTCCCTGACCGCTCGCCGGGCGACGCTCGCGCGCGCCGGCAGCCGACGTACCTCGCAGGGCGGCTCGCTGGCTGTCGCTCGTACCGCCCCAGACACCGACCAGGGTCGGGTCGGCGAGGGCAACCGTGAGGCAGTCGCTCGCGACCGGGCATCCTCGGCAGATCGCCTGCGCCTGCGCGATGTGGTCGATCGCCGCAGGGCCGGGTGGGAAGAAGAGCTCGGGCTCGTGATCCAGGCAGGCGGCCTGCCGCATCCACCTGTTCTCCAAGCCGGTGGGCGGTGGGATAGAGAAGTCGCCCTCCGGCTCGATCTCGGGTGTCAGCTTGGACGGGATTCGCTCGTCCAGGCGTGCCCGCGAGGGCAAGGTTCCATGCAAGGTTCCAGGCAAGGTTCCAGGCAAGGTTCCAGGCACTGATCCAGCCACAGCCAGCCGCCTCCGCTCTGAGTTCCAGACGCGGCCGAGTGTAGTCGGCATCGAGTGCCATGTGAAGGCACTCAGTGCCGCCATTTTCGAGCGGTCAGCTGAGGCGGCGGATCCGGTCCGCCAGAACCTGCGCCGAGTCGTCGGTCGAGACCACGACGACCACCGCCTCGCGGGCGCGGGCTCGGCCGCCGTCGCCGGTGGCCGAGCGCTCGAAGGTTGCTAGCACGTAGTCGAAGGCCTCGGCCAGAGCGCGATCGGCCGGCCCCTGCCCACCACGCCGCAACCACTCCCGGAGCACTTGGTTGTGGGCGGCGATCACGGCGCCGGCCGTGACCTCGGCTCGCAGCTCCGCCGCGGGGTGCTCAGCCTCCGCTGCCGGCGCAAATCGCAGCGCCAAGTACTTCGTGAACGCCCGGTGGTACGCGTGGACGCTGGCGATCTCGCGGGCACGCAGCGCGGGCACCTGCCGGGTCAGCCGGTAGCGCTCGACGGACCGCTCAGGGGTCGCGATGTAGTGCGCGAACACCACCGAAGTGGCGTCGCACACGGCAGCCACCGCCGGCACGTCGTCCAACATCTCCAGCCGGGCCAGGGCCTGCGCGAGCAGCAGCTCGTGGTCGGGGAAGATCACGTCTTCCTTGGAGCGGAAGTAGCGGAAGAACGTGCGCCGAGCCATCCCGGCCCGCGCGGTGATGGCCTCCACCGTGGTCGCCTCGTAGCCGTCCGCCGCGAAGAGCTCGAAGGCCGCGGTGACGACGCGCTCGGCGACGTCGGGCTCGCGCCCGGCCATGGCGGTGCTCCCGTTCTGGGCTGGTCGCCGGGACACCATGCTTCACGGTACCGATCGTGATCACCGGCGGTGACGGCGGTCTGTCCGCGGCCCTGATACGTAGCCGAGGGCCGAGCCTTTACACACTTCGAACACGACAGCGCTCACGTACCAGCAGGTTCAATCCGAAACTCATTTCATGAACGCATCGTCCCTTCCCCGTCGACGGGCCCGGATCGCCGTCGCCGCCCTCGCCGTCCCGCTCGCTGTGGCCGCTCTCAGCGGCTGCCAGCGCTCCGCCCAGGGGAGTGCCCCAGCGCCGGTCGCCCCGGTGGCCTCCACTCCGGCGGCAGCAGCGTCGTCGCCCGCCACCGCCAGCCCGGCGGCCACCGCCGGTTCGGGGGCAGCAGCAGCAGCAGCCAAGGCCGCCGCCGCCAGCGCGTTGAGCGCAGCGGTGAAGCAGGCCAGCTCGGCCGCCGGGACGGTCGGCTCCGACCTGTCCGGCGCCAGCTCGGCCCCGGAAGGAGACCCGACCCAGTGACACCAACCTCTGTACGCCGTCGGGTGACCGTGGTGGCTGTTTCGCTCGGCGCCGCGGCGCTGCTCGCAGCCGGTGTGTCCGCACCGGCGTACGCCGCCACGGTCGCTCGTACCTGCACAGCCAGCGCGCTGGCGGCCGCCAAGACCGCGGTCGGCGCCTCGGTCAGCCACCGCGACTCGGTGCTGAGCGCTCTGTCGGGCCACCTGGACGTCCGCCCGCACCTGACCTCGTCGCACCGCACCACCTTGGCCGGGCTCTACTCAGCCGATCAGGTCGGCCTCGCCCAGGTGCTTGCCCGGGTGCAGGCCGACACCACCTGCGCGGCGGCCTCGACGGATGCCCAGCACATCGTCACCGACTACCGGGTGTATCTGCTCGTGGTGCCGCAGAGCGGGCTGACGCTGGCCGGCGACGTCGGGACGTACGGCGCACAGACGCTCACGGCGGCCGAGCCAGCCGTCCGGCTGGCCATCAAGCTGCTCCCCAGCAGCTCCACCAAGGAGCAGGCCCAGACCCTGTACGACGACATGGCCGCTCAGACCTCGGCCGCGCTCGGCGACTTCGCCGGGGTCGGCGACGCCATGCTGGCCCTGACGCCGGCTTCCTATCCTGGCAGCTCGGCGACGCTGAAGGCCCAGGCTGCCCGGGTCGCCAGCGGGGCGAAGTCGCTCGCTGCCGCCGGGTCCGACGCGTCCCAGCTGGCCGCCCTGCTCGACTGAGCAGGTAGGTGCGCTAGTCGGCGCTCCGCGGCCGTGCGGACGTCGGGTCGTACAGCGGGCGCAACGAGACCGACGCCGGGACGAGTACCCCGGCGACGTCCACCTCGTACCGGCCCGAGCTGACCCAGTCAGTGCTGATCGGCTCCTGAGCGCCGACCCAGGCGAGCGCCACGGTCGAGCCGAGCGTGTGCCCGAAGGTGGCCGACGTCACCCTGCCGACGAGCTCGCCGTCACGGTAGACCGGCTCGTCGTGGAACACCATCGGCTCGGGGTCGTCCATCACGAGCTGCACGAGCCGCCGGCGCACGCCGTGCTCGCGCTGGCGCGCCAAGGCCTCCCGACCGACGAAGTCCGGCTTGTCCCAGGCCACGGCGAAGCCGAGCCCAGCCTCGAGCGGCGTGTCGTCCGGCCCGATGTCGTGACCCCAGCTGCGGTACCCCTTCTCCAGCCGGAGCGAGTTCAGCGCGTGATAGCCGGCGTGGGTGAGGGCCGGACCGTCCGGCCCTGCACCGGCCGCCAGCAACGTGTCGTACACGTGCGCGGCGCTCTCGGCGGGCACGAGCAGCTCCCAACCGAGCTCACCCACGTACGTGATCCGGGTCGCCCGTACGTGGGTGTAGCCGAGGTCGATCTCGCGCGACGTCCCGAACGGGAAGGCCGCATCCGACAAGTCGCTGTCGGTCAGCGCCTGCAGGAACCTGCGGGCTCGCGGGCCCATCAGGGCGAACAGTGCAGCTGATCCGGTCACGTCGGTGACGAGGGCGAACTCGGACTCCCTCGTGTGCCGACGCAGCCAGTCCGCGTCGCGCACGGTGGACAGTGCCGCCGTGAGGACGAGGAACGAGTCCGGCGCCGTCCGCGTGACCGTGACATCGGCCTCGATGCCGGCCGTGTCACCCAGCCACTGGGTGTAGACGATGCGCCCTGGAGCGACCGCGATGTCGTTCGCCGACACCCGCTGCAGCAGCCGCTCGGCGTCGCGGCCCTGGACTGCCAGCTTGCCGAACGAGCTGATGTCGAAGAGCCCGAGGTCGCCGCGGACCGCGTCGTGCTCGGCGCCCGAGCAGCCGAACCAGCTGGGCCGGCCGAAGGAGTTGACGTAGCGCGGCTCGACGCCGTCACGGGCGTACCAGTTGGCCCGCTCCCAGCCGGCCACCTCGCCGAAGACAGCGCCTGCTGCCGCGACTCGGTCGTGCACCGGGCTCCGCCTGATCCCGCGCGCCGACGTCCGCTGCTCGAACGGCCAGTGGATCCCGTACGAGAGGTCGAGGGTCTCGGTGACCCGCACCTCGAGGTAGCGCCGGTTGCGCTGGAACGGCTGGGACCGCCGCGGATCGGTCTCGGTCAGGGCGAACGGCGCCCGCCCGTCCACGATCCAGTCGGCCACGACCTTGCCGGCGCCCGGGCCGCTCAGGAAGCCCACCGAGTTGAAGCCGACTGCGGCCAGGTAGTTGTCGATCCCCGGGACCGGCCCGAGGTGGTAGGCACCGTCGGGCGTGAAACTCTCCGGCCCGCAGAAGAACAGCCGGATGCCCAGGTCGGCCAGGGCCGGGATCCGGGCGGCCATCCGCTCGTAGTACGGCGTGATGTGGTCCCACTCGCCGGGCATCGTGGTGAACTCGGCGTCGGCTGGGATACCCCGCGAGCTCCACGGCCGGCTGCCCGGCTCGAAGAAGCCCACCAGCATCTTGCCGGCGTCGTCCTTGACGTACGCGCAGTCGTCCGAGCTCTTCAAGGTGGGCCAGCCGCTGCCCAGGCCGGGTACGTCCTCGGTCACGACGTAGTAGTGCTCGAGCGCCTGCAGCGGCAGCGTGACGCCGTGGGTACGACCGAACTGGTGGCCCCACATCCCGGTGGCGTTGACGACGTACTCGGCCTCGATGTCACCGGCGTCGGTGCGGACGCCGGTGGCGAGCCCGCCAGAGACGACGACCTCGAGCACCTCGGCGTTCTCGAGCACGGTCGCCCCGGCTGCCCGAGCCGCGCGGGCCATCGCCAGGGTGGTGTCGGTCGCGTTGCCCCGGCCGTCCTCGGGGTAGTGGATCCCGCCGACCAGCCCGGTCGGGTCGAGCAGCGGGAACAGCGCCGGGATCTCCTCCGGCCGCAAGACCTCGGTGACGATGCCGTCCGCCCGGACGCTGGCGGCTTGGCGGCGCAGTTCCTCCCAGCGGTCCGCCGTCGCCGCGAGGTGCACCGTGCCGGTGCGCTGGAAGCCCACCCCGGTCTGCGCCTCGAGGTCGCGGAAGACCTCCAGGCTCTCCTGCACGATCCGGCGCAGGCCCGAAGTCCCGCGCGCCTGGGTGACCAAGCCCGCGGCATGCCAGGTGGTACCGGAGGTGAGCTTCTTGCGCTCCAGCAGCACGACGTCGGTCCAGCCTCGGCGGGTCAGGTGATACGCGACCGCGCACCCGACCACGCCTCCCCCGACGACGACCACCTGGGCGCGCTCCGGCAACCGCTGACTCACCGCACACCTCGTCTCACGTCCTGATCGGTGAGTCAGGTTAGCGGGTGGCGTCAGTCCTGCTGCAACGCCTCGGTCGCCGCGCGGAATTGCGGTAAGTCCGGCTCGGTCTGAGGCGGAACCACGCGCTCCGTATGCCGCCCGGATGGCGTGACCCGCGCCGATCGGCCACGATGGCGACGTGCCGCTGCCTCGGATCCTCGCCATCCTGGGATCGGGCGAGACGAGCCCGACGATGGTCACACCGCACCAGCAGGTCTTCGCCGCGCTCGGGACCGATGTCCCGGCCGTCTGCCTCGACACTCCCTACGGGTTCCAGGAGAACGCCGACGAGCTGACGTCGCGGGTGCGCGGCTTCTTCAGCGAGTCGGTCGGTCGATCGGTGCAGCCGGTACGTTTCCGCTCACGGGCGCAGGCCGACGCCGACCCTGCCGAACACGCCGAGCAGATGGCCAACCTGCTGGCGGCGCGCTGGGTCTTCTCCGGCCCGGGCAGCCCGTCGTACGCCCTGCGGCACTGGACCGGCTCCTCGGTGCCGGCCGCACTGGACGCCCGGCTGGCCGTGGACGGCGAGGGCGGCGCCGTGGTCTTCGCGTCGGCGGCGGCCCTCACCCTCGGCCTGGTCACCGTGCCGGTCTACGAGATCTACAAGGTGGGCGAGGATCCGCGCTGGTTGGACGGGCTGGACGTCCTCGGCCACGCCACCGGGCTGCGCGCCGCCGTGGTGCCGCACTTCGACAACACCGAGGGGGGGACGCACGACACCCGCTTCTGCTACCTCGGGGAACGTCGCCTGGCCACCCTGGAGCAGTCGTTGCCAGCAGGCGCCTTCGTCCTCGGCGTCGATGAGCACACCGGGCTGGTCCTGGACCTTGATGCCGGTACCGGTCGCGTGGTCGGCCGGGGCTCGCTGACGGTGCGGGTGCAGGGACGGTCCTGGACGGCGCCGACCGGGTCGACCGTCACCCTCGACGAGCTCGCCGACCGCGGCGCGAGCGAGCGGACGCAGCCCTCCACCTCCGGGCCGGGTGCCGCCGAACCGGTCGTGACGGCTTCTGACGTCGACGCCCGCCTCGCCGCCGGCGACGTACGTGGGGCCGTGAATGCCGTGCTGCTCCTGGAGAGCGCGGCTTCGACGTCCGCCGAGCGCGAGGCCGTCCGCACGGCGGTCGCCCGGCTCGGGGCCTATGCAGCGGATGCGCCGGTCGATCGGGCTGCCGAGGTCGGGCCGTACGTCGACCTCCTGCTCGAGCTACGGGCCGCCGCTCGTACCGATCGCCGGTTTGCCGACGCCGACGCCGTCCGCGACCGGCTCGACGCGCTCGGCGTCGAGGTCCGTGACACCGCCACCGGGGCCGAGTGGGGGCTGCGTTGATGGGTGGGCAGATCGCGTTGGTGGGGTCCGGGGAGTACCTCCCGGTGATGACCGCTGTAGAGGGCCTGCTCCTCGCGGGGCAGCCGCCACGGTACGTCCAGCTGGCGACCGCTGCCGCACCCGAGGGCGACGCAAGCCTGGCCCGCTGGTACGCCCTCGGCCGGCAGCAGGCCGACCGGCTGGGGGTGGAGCAGGTCGTCGTGGATGTGCGCGACCGGGCCGGTGCGGACGACCCTGAGCTGGCGGCTCTGGTCGCCGGGGCCGGCCTGATCTACCTCTCCGGTGGCAACCCGACGTACGTCGCCCAGACCTTGCGCGACACATCCGTGTGGGCGGCCATCCGTGGAGCGTGGGAGGGCGGTGCCTCGCTGGCCGGGTGCAGCGCCGGGGCCATGTGCCTGACTGGCTGGGTGCCGTCGATGCGCAACCTCGGGGCGCACGCCGACCCGGGGCTCGGACTGCTCCCGCACCTGCGCGTGATCCCGCACTTCGACCGGATGCTGAGCTGGGTCCCCGACATCCTGACCCGGGCGCTGCTGCGGACGCCCGACGGAGTGACCGTTCTCGGCATCGACGAGGACACCGCGCTCGTCGGGGGGCCGGACGAGTGGACCGTGCACGGACGACAGTCGGTCTGGGTGCTCGGGGAGGGCTCGCGGCAGGAGCACGTCCCCGGCAGCCGCCTCGTCACCCGATGAATCGCACCGCCCGGAGCCGCGAGATTTCCTCTTCGCCGTCCTTAAGACCTGCTCTCACCGCTGGGGGCAGGTCCTAAGGACGCCGGACAGGGACTTGCCGGCGGCCCCTTGGGTCCGGATCGGGGCTGTCCGGGCTGTCAGTTCTGTCAGGGCTGTCCGTGTTCCCAGCGCTGTCAGCGCGGCCGGGCAGACTGTCTGTGTGCTCCTCGCCGACCTCGCCGCAACCTCGGCCGCCGTCGCGGCCACGTCCTCACGCACGGCCAAGCTGGCACTGCTCGCGCAGTGCCTGCGCCGCGCCGAGCCGGCCGACGTGCCAGCGGCGGTGGCCTACCTGGCCGGCGACCTGCTGCAGCGCCGGACGGGGGTCGGCTGGGCTTCGCTGCGCGACCTTCCGCCACCCGCGTTCGACCCCTCGCTGACCGTCGCCGAGGTCGACGCCGTGTTCGAGCAGATCGCCGCCGCCGCCGGCCCTGGGTCGCAAGGCCGGCGGCGCGAGCTGCTGACCGCGCTACTCGCAGGGGCGACCGCGACCGAGCAGCACTTCGTCCGCGCCCTGGTCGCCGGCGAGCTGCGCCAAGGAGCGTTGACGGCGCTGGTGGTCGATGCCGTCGCGCGGGCCGCGGAGCTGCCGCTGGACGCGGTACGCCGAGCGGTCATGCTCCGCGGCGACGTCGGACCGGTCGCGCTGGCGGCGCTGGCCGATGGCGCAGCCGGACTCGCGACGTTCGGGCTCGAGGTCGGGCGCCCGGTGCAGCCGATGCTCGCCCAGACGAGCGAGTCCGTGGCCGACGCGGTGGAGCGGTTCGGGACGGCCGCCGTGGAGTGGAAGATCGACGGCGTCCGCATCCAGGTCCACCGGGCCGGCACCGACGTACGCGTGTTCACCCGGACCTTGGACGACATCACCGCCCGAGTCCCCGAGCTGGTCGCTGCCGTCCTTGCCCTCGAGGTGACCAGCATCGTGCTGGACGGCGAGGCGATCGCGCTGGACGGCGGTGGCAGACCCCGTCCGTTCCAGGTCACCGGAGCGCGGGTCGGGTCCACGGTCGACGTGGCCAAGGCGGTGGCGCAGACGCCCTTGACGCCGTACTTCTTCGACGTGCTGCACGTCGACGGCACCGACCTGCTCGACGCGAGCGGCGCCGACCGCAACGCCGCGCTCGCCGCCGCGGTCGCGCCGAACCAGCGGGTACCACGTCTGGTGACCAGCGACCCGTTGGCCGCCCAGACCTTCTTCGACGACGCCGTCGCGCGAGGCCACGAGGGGGTGGTACTCAAGGCCCTCGACGAGCCCTACGCCGCAGGTCGCCGGGGCTCCGGCTGGGTGAAGGTGAAGCCCGTCCACACCCTCGACCTCGTGGTGCTCGCCGCCGAGTGGGGGCACGGCAGGCGGACCGGCACACTGTCCAACCTGCATCTGGGCGCTCGCGACCCCGACACCGGAGGCTTCGTGATGATGGGCAAGACGTTCAAAGGACTTACCGATGCTGTCCTGGCCTGGCAGACCGAGCGGCTCCTCGCCATCGCCGTCGACCGCAGCGAGTGGCAGGTGACGGTCCGCCCCGAGCTGGTCGTGGAGATCGCGCTCGACGGAGTCCAGACATCCCCCCAGTACCCGGCTGGGATGGCGCTGCGGTTCGCCCGGGTGGTGCGCTACCGCGAGGACAAGGCCGCCCACGAAGCAGACACCGTCGACGCGGTACGCGCTCTGATGGGCCCGTCGACCGGCACGAGCGCCGGCTAGGTGGCCTCGGCTAGGCCGTGAGCGCGAGGTTGCGCGGCTCGCACTCGTCCATCCGCAGCAGCGCCGCCGAGGTCTGAGCATCCGCCGGCGTGTACTTGACCAGACGTACCCCGATCTTCTGCGACAGCCACAGATGGGTGAACATGAATCGCAGCGGCCCGAGCTCGGCGTGCTGGAACCGCTTCTCGAGGTACTCCGGGACCGCGATGTCGTGCCGCTTCCACAGCTCGGCGAACTCCGGCGACGCCTCCTGGAGCCGCCTGACCAGGCACTTCCAGGCCGGCTCGCCCACGTGCTCGGCCATCGCGGCCCGGTACTGGCCGACCATCCGCTGAACCGCAATCTCACGGTCGGGCAGGCAGGCTTTCCAGGTCGGGCTGGTGAACGCGAGCCACAGGGTGTTGCGCTGGTCGAACGCCAGCGCGTCGAGGTCACCGAACAGCACCGAGTACGCCCGGTTGTAGGCGAGCAGGTCGTAGCGGCCGTTGGTGACGCACGCGGGATACGGGTGCAGCTTGTCCAGCAGCGCCCGGACCTCGTCCGAGACCGGCATGTGGTCCGGCCCGCCCTGGGTGAGCGGGGACCCGGCGAGGGTGAACAGGTGCTCTCGCTCGTGCGGGTCGAGCACCAGCGTGCGCGCGATCGCGTCGAGGACCTGCCCGGAGACGTGGATGTCGCGGGCCTGCTCCAGCCAGGTGTACCAGGTCACCCCCACGCCGGCATGCTGGGCGACCTCTTCCCGACGAAGGCCGGGCGTGCGACGCCGGCCGTGCGCCGGCAGCCCGAGCTGGTCCGGGGTGAGGCGCTCGCGCCGGCTGCGCAGGAAGGCCGCGAGCTCTCGCCGGCGGAGCGCGGCAGCGTCCGAAGGCCCGACGACCCGGCCGGGGACGATCGCCTCACCGCTCGCCGGCTCAGCGGCTGACGTTCGAAGGGCCCGAGCCGGGGCCGGGGCAGCCGGTTCCACCGTCGTCGTCATGGATACCAGCATGACGGAACAACTATCCTGGTGCCAGTTATCAGCGATACCTGGATAAACACGCTCTGGTACCAGGCATGGACACCGGGCACAGTCGGCTCATGTCCGCTTCGAGCACCATCGTGCAGCCCACCCCCGACAACCTGACGCCGCCAAAGCCAGACGCGCGCAGCGCTGGCCCGTCCCTGTCAACGCCCGGTCTGGTCACCTTGCTGATCGGCGTCTTCCTGCCGATGGTCGACTTCTTCATCGTCAACGTCGCCCTGCCGACGATGCAGCAAGACCTGCACGCGAGCACGGCACTGCTGGAGTTGGTGGTCTCCGGCTACGCCACCGCCTATGCGGTGCTGCTGGTCCTAGGGGGTCGCCTCGGCGACGCCCACGGCCGCAAGCGGCTGTTCATGACCGGCATCGCGGCCTTCACCGCGGCGTCCTTGCTGTGCGGTCTGGCTCCCAGCGCAGCCGCCCTCGTGGTCGCCCGGGTCCTGCAGGGAGCCGCCGCGGCTTTGATGGTGCCGCAGACGCTGTCCACGATCCAGGCCACCGGTGACCCGGCGTCCCGATCTCGCGCCTTGGGGTGGTTCGGCGCCACCGGTGGCCTCGCCGCCGTCGCCGGGCAGCTGCTGGGCGGGGTACTCGTCGCCGCCAACCTCGACGGGACCGGCTGGCGGGCCATCTTCTTCGTGAACGTGCCGGTCGGAGCCCTCGGGCTGCTGGCAGTTGCCCGGCTGGTACCCGAGACGCGGGCGGACCGGCACACACCGATCGACGTCGTGGGCACACTCCTGCTGGCGGTGACCCTGGTGACCCTGCTCGTCCCGCTGACCGAGGGCCGCGCGGTCGGCTGGCCGGTGTGGTCGTGGCTGCTCCTGGCCGTGTGCCCGCTCGCCCTGGCCACCCTGGTTGCCCAGGAGCGCCGGGTCGAGCGGCAGGGACGCTCGCCTCTGATCCCGCCGAGCGTGCTCCAGCACGTCAGCATGCGTCGCGGCCTGGTCCTGGCGGCCCCGTTCTTCGCCACCTTCGGTGCATTCATGTTCGTCTACGCGTTGCTGACCCAGGGGTTCCTGGGCTTCAGCGCACTGAAGGCCGGACTCACACTGACCCCGATGGCGCTGGCCTTCCTGGCGGCGTCGCTGGCCACGACGTCGTTGGTCGCCCGGCACGGTCGCCGGGTCATCGGCGCCGGGGCGCTGACCCAGCTGACCGGGCTGGTGATGCTCCTCGGGACGCTGGGACTGTGGTGGCCGCACCTGTCGGCCCTCGAGCTGGTCCCCAGCCTGGCGCTGATGGGCGTCGGGCAGGGGCTGGTCATGAGCCCGTTGTTCCGGGTGGTGCTGTCCGAGGTCCCACCGCAGGTGGCCGGAGCTGGTAGCGGGGTGCTGACGACGACCCAGCAGACCTCGC
>JANYIP010000040.1 GCA_025361995.1 Streptomycetales bacterium
TCTTTGCCGCGCCTCGACACCGACGCATGGCTGTCCAAGAAGCCCAAGGCGGCGTGGACGGCGGCGGTGTGCGCGGAGTCGACCGCGACGACGGTGGCTGGGTCTCCCAGTGCCCATAGGGCGCTGACGGACTTGGGGGCGGAGAACGTCAGGTCGTACCCGGTCACCGCATCGACCCGCCACGCTTGGCCCAGGGGCCGCCCGGTGGTCGGGGACAGTGCGCGCCCGAACAGGGCCTCCAGCTCCTGCTCGGCCACCATCGCACCGGCGGTCAGGCCGAGCTCGCCGAGGCCGTGGCCGTGCCAATGCCCGGGGCGGTCACCCTGCTCGGTGTAGTACTCGCAGGCACCCCCAGCGACGGTGCGCTGGTAGTACCGCCACGATGAGCGGCCGATCTTCGCAGAAGACAACACCAGACAACACCACCCAGAATACTGTTGCCGGACAACAACTTTCCCGCCCAGGGTAGCCACCACCGATGCACATGTCTGATCCGATTCCGGTCCGGTGGGTGTCGCGAAACGCGCCCGATGACCGGCCGGTGACGGGGTGGCACGGGACGGACCCGACCGGACGAACGGGGACGATCAACCTGGCTGGGCCGACTCCGCAAGTTGAGACGGTGCTCGCGCGCGTCGCGCCGCCGCCCGGCTTGCTACCAGAGCTCAGTCAGTGCGGCGACCAGTCACGTCGGCATCCTGTTTCAAACAAGTGATCGCTGCAATCTTGATCGCTGGGGTCGCCGCGCGTGGACGGTGTGGACTAGGCCGTGCCTTACCGGCTCCGATCAACGGTCGGCGGGTCGATGCTCACGGAGGTGGTCACCGGGGGCATGGCGCTCCTCGATCCCCGCAATGGACACGTCCTCGGCTCGGTCCGCGAACGACGGCGTCAAGCTCAGGCGAGCTGCACCAGTCTCCCTGACGGGAAGGGAAATTGAGAGGCTCCTCACTCACCGGCGAGAGGCTCACGTCGCGCTGAGTGAGGTCAGTGCGGGCGGATCGCCGGTGAGCTTCGACGACGGTCGTTCAGAAATGATCCGTGCCTCGGCGGCTGCGTCGGGGTGGGGGTGGTAGTGCATCGACCACCCCCACCCATTGGGGTTAGTGGACGCCGCAGATCAGGACCGGCTCCGTGCGGCGCACGATGGCCTTGACCATGAGAAACACCTCCCTTCCACTATTCTGTGCTGGCCCGGGGTGGAGGACCGTCGCGCGGTTCCGTCCGCCGGGGGCTGGGCGGGGTAGAGGCCGTTGGTCAGGCCACCCTGCCTATTAGTGGGTGACGCAGATCACGACCGGCTCCGTGCGGCGCACGATGGCCTTGACCATAAGAATCACCTCCCTTCACTGTTCTGTGCTGGCCCAGGGTGGAGAACCGTCGCGCGGTTCCGTCCGCCGGGGGCTGGGCGGGGCAGAGGGCCGTTGGTCAGGCCACCCCACCCAGGGTCAGTGGGTGCCGCAGATCAGGACGGGTTCACGGCGGCGTACGACGGTCTTCACCATGGTGATCACCTCCTCTCGCGTGGCGGGCCTTGCGACGGCGCGTCGGCCGCCGAGTTGGTAGGCGGTCACGTCCGGCGGAAGGTTGCCACAAACCCCTGGCTGCCGGGCCGGTAGGCCGAGCCGTCCCAGTCGCTGTACAGGGAGACCTGGCTCAGGCCGTGTGCAGCGACCAGCTCACGGACGGTTTCGGGGTGGATGAGAGTCAGGTCGCCGGACCTCTGGACGAAGCTCCCGTCCTCGAAGGCGAGGAAGCGGACGAGGAAGCGCTCTTCTTCAGGGAAGTAGCGCCCGAGGTTCAGCCACACGTTGCCGTCGCGGAACTGCACGCCGAGTGATTGGTTGCGCTCGTTGAGCTGGGCGAAGACCGAGTGCGGAGTGGCGTTCTCCACGATCAGGACGCCACCTGGCGTCAACAACCCGGACGCGCGGGTCAAGCAGAGGACTTGCGCCTGTCGGCTGGGCATCATCGACAGGACGTTGTATGCCAGGAGCACCGCGTCGTAGCCCTTGAGCGCCTGCGGTTCGGTGATGTCGCTCTGCCAGCCTCGCACCAGACCGTCGGGGTCGTTGGCTTTGAGCAAGTTAAGCATGTCCTCGCTGGCGTCGATCCCCTCGACTCGGAACCCGGCGCGGGCTAGGGGGAGCGCGAGGCGACCGGAGCCGATCCCGACCTCGAAGATGGCTGCGCCTGGATGCAGCAGGGTGGTGAAGTGCTCGACGAACGCGACCGATGGCGGACCGGCTAGTGAGTCGTTGTAGGGACCCCACGCCCCGTAGTCGATGCTCATGCTACGACCCCTTCCGCAGCCAAGGAGCGCTCGTAGGTGCGGTCCAGGACGGCGACGTCTACGGTGCCGGCGATGCTCATGAGCGCCGGCACGCTGGTTTCGCGGCCCACCACGTTGTACGAGCAGTCGACCCACCGTTCGCCGAGCTCGTCCAAAGGCAAGTAGCCACTGTCCAGGTCACCGACCTCGTAGCCGGCGCGGCCCACGCTCTCCCAACAGCTGTATAGGGTGCCATCGGAGTTGATCACAGTGCCCGAGCCTCCGCCCACGACACCGCAGAACATGCAGGTCCCCTGGCTGGCCAGCGGCTCGACCTCGAAGTCGAGATCGACGCCGTGTAGCGCCAGCTCGAGGACACGGGCGCCAGTGATCTGGTCGCGTTCGGGTGCCTCCTCGAATCCGATCCCGATGTCGTCGACAAGTCCGAACCGAAGGGACATGCGGTCAGTGCCGATCTCCGTTGCGAGTTCATCGAGCAACTGGTCGAGGCGGGCTATGTTGGCGGAGGTCACGTTGATCCGCGCGGTTACGTGCAAGTCCGGCGCGGCCGGTAGCGCACGGCCCATGTTCCCCAGGATCTTGCGGTAGGAGCCGACCCCGGCGGCGTCGCGACGGTATCGGTCGTGGTCGTCGCCGTAACCATCGAAGGAGATCTGCAAGTTGGTCAGGCCCGCCCCCGTCAGCGTGCGTGCACGCTCCGGGGTCAGTAGGACTGCATTGCTGAACATCTGAGCGCTGACCATTTTGAGCGGCTGCATCTGCTCGAGTAGTTCCACACACGTGCGGTACTGC
>JANYIP010000156.1 GCA_025361995.1 Streptomycetales bacterium
TGCGGACCGGAGCATCGCCCACGGTGACGGTCACCCAGTCCCGCTCGAGCACCCGCTTGCCGACGAGCTGCTCGCGCAGCCCGATCGCGGAGGTCTCGGTGAAGACGACCCGGCGCACCGCGGCGGCCGCGATCGGGCTGCGCGAGCAGCTCGTCGGCAAGCGGGTGCTCGAGCGGGACTGGGTGACCGTCACCGTGGGCGATGCTCCGGTCCGCATCAAGACGGCAAGGCTTGACGGTGTGGTCGTCAACGCCCAGCCCGAGTACGACGACGTCGCCGAGCTCGCGGAGCGTACCGGGCGGCCGGTCAAGTCCGTGCTCGCCGACGCGATCGCGGCCGCCCATGCAGCAGGATTGCTCCGGTGATCGTCCTCCAGGTGCTGGCGTTCTTCGCCGGGCTCTTCGTCGTCATCGGCACGACGTCCAGCGTGCTGCGCAACCTCGTCGTCCCGCGCCGGCTGCGCTCCCGGCTCACCCGGCGCATCTCCCGGTTCGTCGCGCTGCCGTTCCGGCTGGTCGCGGACCGCAGCCGGGTGTACGCCACCCGCGACCGGATCCTTGCCTGGGCGGCGCCACTGACCATCATCGTCATCCTGGTCTCGTGGCTTGTCCTGTACCTGATCGGCTACGGCCTGCTCATCTACGCCATCGGCGACATCGGCATCACCGTCGCGTTCCGCGAGGCCGGCTCCAGCGTCCTGACCCTCGGCTTCGCGTCCACCGACCGGACCCGGCTGACCGTCGTCGACTTCGCGGCCGCCATGACCGGGCCGATCGTCATCGGCCTGCAGATCGGCTACCTGCCCGCCCTGTACGCCGCGTACAACCGCCGTGAGGCCGAAGTCACCCTGCTGGACTCGCGGGCCGGCGAGCCGAACTGGGGGCCGGAGATCCTTGCCCGGCACGCGTCCGTCTCCTCGCTCGACAATCTGGCCGAGCTGTTCCGCGGCTGGGAGCGCTGGGCCGCCGACGTCTCGGAGAGCCACTCGAACTACGCGGTGCTGATCTTCTTCCGGTCGCAGGAGCCGACACGGAACTGGTTGGTGGGCCTGCTGTCCGTCATGGATGCCGCCGCGCTGCAGCTCTCGCTGAACCCGGCGCTGCGCCAGGGCGAGGCCAGGATGGCGATCCGGATGGGCTTCGTCTGCCTGCGGGCGCTGGCCAAGACCACCGGCCTGCCGTACGACGAGGATCCGAGCCCGGACGACGCGATCGAGCTGACGTACGCCGAGTTCCTCCAAGGGGTGGCCCGGCTCGAGCGGGGTGGCTTCCCGATGGAGCGGACACCGGAAGAGGCGTGGCCGCACTTTCGCGGGTGGCGGGTCAACTACGAGGCCATCTCCTACCAGCTGGCGTCGATGATCGATGCCGTACCTGCGCTGTGGAGCGGGCCTCGCCGCGGTGTGGCCGCGCCGATCGAGCCGTTCACTCCGGTGAACCGGCAGCCGGGTGGCACGAGCGGACCGCTCAGCAAGTGGTCGTGAGCCGCCCCGCGGTGGCCCGCTGATGGCTGCCGTCTTCGATGTCGGAATCGCGGTCACGACCTTCGTGGTGATCTTCCCGGCTGAGCTGCCGGACAAGACTCTGGTCGCCACCTTGGTGCTCTCCGCTCGCTACCGGCCGCGACCGGTCTGGATCGGGGTGGCCGCGGCGTTCTTCGTCCAGTGCACCGTGGCCGTGGCCTTCGGCGGCCTGCTCACCCTGCTGCCGCGGACCCCCGTCCTCCTCGTGGTCGCGGCGCTCTTCGGCTTCGGCTCATGGCTGATGTTCCGTGGCGCCGGTCGGGCCTCGCAGGACGTCGCCGACGAGGAGCGCGAGGTCGGTGCTGTCGCCGACGCACGCGGTTCTCGGCGGGTGGTGCTCACCAGCTTCCTGGTGCTCTTCGCCGCCGAGTGGGGCGACTTGTCGCAGCTTGTCACCGCGGGGCTCGTCGCGCGCTACGCCAGCCCGCTCAGCGTCTTCGTCGGCTCGTGGGTCGCGCTGTGTGTGGTCGCCGGGCTCGCCGTCGTCGTCGGCAACCAGCTCGCCCAGCGGATGCCCTTCGCCCTCATCCGCCGGCTCGCCGGGAGCCTCTTCGGCATCCTCGCTCTCGTCACGCTCGTGGAAGCCGTACGCTCCGGCCGCTGAGCCACCTCACCCGACGAACACGGCACGCGCCTCCTTGATCGGGACCACCATCGTCGCCGCTTGGGTGATCGGCGCACCCGTCACCTCGAACGGGCCGGCCCCGTCCACCCAGAACTCACCGGCCCAGGTTGCCGTGACGGTAGCTCGGCAGGTCTGTTGCCGGTCGTACGTGTGGGCGACGTCGGTGTTGGGGTAGCCACCGCCTGGCTTGGTGAAGTCCGCGGCGCTGCCGTCCCCGAAGTCCCAGTGCCAGGTCGTCTGCGCCACCAGCTCGATCTGGTACGCACCGAGCGCGAACGCCTTGCGCCCGATTCCCTGCGGCTGCCCGGTCGCGAAGAGTACGGGCAGGTTGACGATGCCCCGACCGCGCGGCTCGAAGCTCGGCGTGAGGGACGGCAGGTACCGCACGAACTGGTCGCGTACCCCGGGGATCAGCGCGTCCGGAGTCAGCAGATCCCCCGGCCCCTGGCAGAACTCCCCGACCAGCCGGAAGGCCGGCCATGTCTGGCGTTCCAGATACAGCAGCATTCGGAGCTTTCCTGGTGGGCACAGCCCGACCGCGCCGTTGCAGTTCACGTCACCGGTCCCCGCAGTGTCCCGGCAGTTAGTCACTACTTGCCACAAACAACCGTCACAATCGGTAGCTGCAGCTGCAAGGCCCACATCCGACCCCGGCGGTAAGAGAAGTGCTCCTCGATAGCTCTGCCCACCCGGATCCGGAGAAACGTTGCACAACTGGCAGGGACCACTGTCGGCATAGGCGTGAAGTTGACCTTGGCCGATCGCTGCACAGGACACGAGCAGGAGGAGCGCGAGCAATCTGAGCCACGCCTTGCCTGAGATTGTTGTCACACCCGATCAATGCCTTCGATCAGCCAGCCGCTCGCGACCGGAAGCATCTGCACAAGGAAGTTTCCACTCTCTTCGTGCCCCTGCATCACAGTGCTCCCGCGAGCGTTGGCGACTCGGAAAGGGTTCATCACCACTCCTATCTCCACCGCCGCGTAGTCGGACCGGAGGCCCGAGAGATAAACACTCTTGATTTCACATCCCGCTCCATGGACGGTGCCCTTGGCATGGATCGAACGAACAAATGTGGCCATCTGCCTGCACGAGCACCTCCGAGTAGTAACCGCCAGGATGCCCGCGGTCTCCCCCGTGCGAAGTCCGTTGTCAACGGCTGTGAAATACGCCCGCGCGGCCGCGACGACGGCGGCGTTGCGATCGGCGGCGGTGGTCACTGTTGGCGTCGGAGTGGGCGACGCGGACGGTCGCACCAGCTGCGACGGGCGCGGGGCAGGAGGGTGCGCTGAGGGCGCCGTACACGCGGTGAGGGCGACTACCACGACTAGTGCCCCCAGCACCCCGTGGGCACGCCGAGAAAGTTTGATCATGGGCCGGGACGCTAGCGAATCCCGGCACCGCGCCTGCCGTTGTCCACATGTCCGATGTCAGACATGGCCGCAATCAGTCACCCGAAGCGGTGCCCCGCAGGACACGGCGGAAGGCATGAAGAAGTCCGAGCGTCACCGACGGGGGATGCAGTGACGCTCGGACTTGGCACACCCTAACAACGCTCGCAGCGCAGACAAGTCAAGACGCGGAAAAATCTTGAACTCTCACACAGTTCGTCACCGATTGTGACGATTCAACGGAGTGTCAGCTGCCGGGTGAGCAAGCCAGAACGGGCGTGCCGCTCGTCTGTGGTGAGCGGTACGTCGGACGCAAGCGCGGTGTCCAGCCGCTCACGGAACGCCGCAGCCGGGTCCTCGACATCGTCCGCGCGGGCACCGACGGGCAGGTCCCAGACGGGAACGAGGAGGCCGTGCGCCCGGAATGTACCGATGAAGCGAGTGCCCGCGCCGAGAGTCAGCCCGCCGCCGGCGTGCAGGCGGGCGAGCGCGTCGAGCAGCGGCTCCTCGTCCTCGGGCAGGACCCAGCGCAGGGTCGACCGCTCGGGCATCCCGGCCCAGTACGCGGCCTCGACGCCGACCAGCCGTACGGTCGGGACGACACCGGCGTTGGCCCGTTCCAGCGACGCCGCGACCTCGGCGTCTCGCTCGGCGGCGTCAGCGCTGACGACTCCGTCGATCCAGTACTCGAAGCCCTCGTGCACGGTGACGTCGATCGCGACGGCCGGGTCGAGGATGTCGTCCAGTCGAGGGCCGGGTCCGGGCAAGGTACCGTCCGCGACGATGGTGCCGGGACCGGCCGCGAGCGCCTCGAGCAGTGCTGCAGCGACGTCCCGAGAGGCGTCGCCGGAGCCGCCGGGAACCTGCAGCCCGACGAACACTGCGCCGTCCAGGCGCACCATCGCCGAGGCGGCCATCGGGAGCACGGTGGACAAGGTGGCCTGGCGCCCGGCGTACTCGCCGGTCAGGGTGAGCGGCGCAGTCGCGGCAGGGACGATCTCGCGCAGGGCGACCCAGTCACCTTCGGCGGCCAAGCCGTGGAAGGGACGCAGCACGAGTGCGTCGGAGGCTCGCGCTGCGGCTCGACCGTGGCAGGCCTTGTAGCGCCGCCCGGACCCGCAGGGGCAGGGCTCACGGCCAGCGACGACCGGGACGTCCCCGCGGACCTCGCGGACGGCGGGAGTCTGGCGGGTCGGGGACGAGGTACGCGAGGACTTGGCCATGTGCTGGGAGCGTACCGGGCCTGCCGACTCAGCCCGCGGACTTCGTCGGCGGCTGACCCCCGGTACGGGCGACGACCGCCCAGACCAGCTGGTGATGGGTACCAGCGCCCTGGACTCCCCACGTGTCAGCGAGGACGTCGACGATGCCTAGGCCGCGGCCGGAGAGCGCGGCGAAGGGAGGCCGCTCGGCGCGCGGGCGGGTCACTGCGCCGCCGTCGGCCACCGCGATCTCGACCTCGACGCCGGTGACCCGCCAGAGGACCTGGACCCGCCCGTTCTCGAGCGGACGGGCGTGGCGTACGGAGTTGGCGAGGAGCTCGGACAGCACGATCAGGACGTCGACCCGCTGGGGCTCCTCGACCTTGGCCGCGACCAGGTCAGCGGCCACTGCGCGACGGGCGGCCGCTACGCTGCTCGGCTCGAACGGAAACTCGGCCGAGCTTGAGTTCGGCCGGGACCAGACGGGTTGCACCGTGGGCACACTGATAGCTCCAGATCGAACAGGTACCGCGGACGAGGAAGATGAGCGTGTCCGCGGCTCCTTCCCGCTGAGCGTCCCCTTCAAACGTCAGGCGGTGGAGGCCTCGCGGTGGCGGCGGGCCCGGGCCAGCACCTCGGCGGGGCGGTTGGTGATGATGGCGTCGACGCCCAGGTCGAGACAGAGGTCGACGTCAGCAGGGTGGTCGACGGTCCAGACGTGTACGGCGCCACCAGCTCTGTGCACCCGAGCGACGTACTTGGGGTGGGCCCGCAGGATGGCGATGCTGGGGCCCGCGATCCCGACGTGGCCGGGCAGGGTGCCGTCCCACATCCGCAGGGGGACACGGTCCATCAGGTACACCGACGTGATGCTCGGCGCCAGCTCGCGCATCCGTCGCAACGACAGCCAGGAGAAGCTCATCACGCGCACCGGGAGCCGGTCGCCCAGCCTGGGGTGCGCCCAGCCGTAGCGGTCGAGCGTCTCGACGAGCCGCCGTTCGACGAGTCCCGCATAGCGGGTGGGGTGCTTGGTCTCGATCGCGACCTCGACGGTGCGCCCGAGATCGTGCACGTACGCGAGCAACGTGTCCAGGGTGAGCACGGATCCGGGCGGCCCGGTCGTCCCGGAGGATCCGCCCCGCCAGGAGGCGAAGTCCAGCTCGACCAGCTCGGCGAGCTCGAGGGTGGAGACGGCCCCGGTCCCGTTGGACGTACGGTCCACCCGCCGGTCGTGCACGCAGACCAGGACACCGTCCGCGGTGAGCCGGACGTCGCACTCCAGGGCGTCGGCTCCGTCGGCTACGGCGCGCTGGTATGCGGCAAGGGTGTGCTCGGCTGCATCGACGGATGCGCCTCGATGGGCGACGACGTGGACCACAAGGGAAAATCCTGGCACGTCTGGGAGGCTTTGCCGTGGCGTGAGCATGGCGCCTCGCCGTCCAGGAGGAAAAATGTCGCTGCTCGTCTCGACCATGAACGACGTTCCCGGGTGGCGAGTGGACCGCGTCCTCGGCGAGGTGACGGGGCTGACGGTCCGCTCCCGCAACGTCGGGGCGCAGATCGGCGCCGGCCTGAAGTCGATCGTCGGCGGTGAGCTGAAGGGCCTGACCAAGCAGCTCCAGCAAACCCGTGACGAGGCCCTGCAGCGGCTGATCGAGGCAGCCGCTGCCCGCGGCGCCAACGCCGTGCTGGCGATGCGCTTCGACTCGAACGAGGTCGGCAGCGGCTACCAGGAGATCGTCGCGTACGGCACGGCCGTTGTGGTCGTCGCGCTGCAGTAGCGCATTTCGGCCACGGCCTGCTACTCGAGCGGGAGACCAGCCTGACCCCACGCGACTAGCCCGCCCTCAAGGTTGACCGCGTCGTACCCCTGCGAGACCAGCCACGCGGTGACCTGGGCAGACCGGTGACCGGAGTGGCAGACCACCACGACGGGCCGGTCGGTAGGCACCTCGCCGACCCGCGCGACGAACTGGCCCATCGGGATGTGCAGCGACCCGGCGACGTGGGCGTCGTCCCACTCGGCCGGCTCACGTACGTCGAGCATCAGTGCGGCCGGGTCCACAGCGGTGGCTACGACGGTCGGGACATCGAGTCCGTGCACGGTGCTGCCTTCTCTCGAAGCTGGTCGGGTGGGTCGGGCGAGTCGGTCTACTTGAGCAGTCTGGACATCCGGCGGTCGGCCAGCGGCTTGCCACCGGTCTGACAGGTCGGGCAGTACTGCAGCGACGAGTCCGCGAAGGACACCTCGCGCACGGCGTCGCCGCAGACCGGGCAGGGCAGGCCGGTCCTTGCATGCACCCGCAGACCGGACTTCTTCTCAGCCTTGAGGTCGCCGGTCGCGAGCCCTTGCGAGCGGGTGACAGCATCGGTGAGGGTCTCGCGAATAGCCGCATGCAGGGTCAGCAGCTCCTCGGCGCCGAGCGAGCTGGCCGGCTTGAACGGCGACATCTTCGCGACGTGCAGGATCTCGTCGGAGTAGGCGTTGCCGATGCCCGCGACGATCGACTGGTCGCGCAGGACGCCCTTGAGCTGCGCCCGGCCGTGCTCGGCGAGGATCGCGGCCAACGCCTCGACGGTGAACGCATCGTCGAGCGGGTCCGGCCCGAGCCGGGCTATCCCCGGGACCTCGGCGGGGTCCCGCACGACGTACACCGACAGCTTCTTGCGGGTACCAGCCTCGGTGAGGTCGAAGCCCGAGCCGTCGTCGAGATGGACCCGCAGCGCCAGCGGGTTCTTGCCGCTCGGCTTCGGCGGCGCCGCGGGGAGGGTGTCCTTCCAGCGCAACCAGCCGGCCCTGGCGAGGTGGACAACCAGGTGCAGCCCGTCCACGTCGAGGTCGAGGAACTTGCCGTGCCGGGTCGCCCCGGTCACGGTCAGCCCGGCCAGCGAGGTCACCGGCGGGTCGTACGTCTTCAAGGCCGAGATCGCGGCCACGTCGACACGCGCGACAACGCGGCCGACCGCGTGCTCGCGCAGGTACGCGACCAGCGACTCCACCTCAGGCAGCTCGGGCACGTCGTCTCCTGCTCGGTCAGGGCTCGACGGCGAGGCGCACGCCGAAGCCCACGAGGACGAGGCCGGTGGCCCGGTCCAGCCGACGTTGGATCCGTGGGTCGCGCATCCAGCCGGTGATCCGCCCGGCGAGCACGAGCAGGACCACGAAATAGATCGCCGTCTCCACGATGAAGATCGCCCCGAACAGGACCGACGTCGTACCCACCGGCCGCCCGCGCGGGACGAACGCGGGCAGGAAGGTCACGAAGAACACGCCCACCTTGGGGTTGAGCAGGTCGGTGGCCAGCCCGGCCCCGTACCCGGTCCCCAGCAGTCCGCCGCGACCGGCCGACGGGCGCCCCAGCTCGTCGGGCGTACCCAGAGCAGGTCGTCTGGCCCGCAACGACTGCACACCGAGCCAGATCAGGTACGCGGCCCCGGCGATCCGCAGTGCGGCGTACGCGTCGTGGCTGGCGCGCAGCAGCGCCGACAGGCCGAGCGCCGCCGCGCAGACCCAGACCGCGAGGCCGGTCAGCACCCCGGCCACGGTCAGCGCAGCCCGCCGCCGCCCGTGCCGCAGCAGGTTGCGGAGCACGACGAGAGTGTCCGGCCCGGGCAGCAGGACGATCAGCCCAGCCGCGAGCGAGAAGGTCACCACCGCCGTCAGCACGGACTCATCCTGACACTCCCGCCGGGGGTCGCGCGGGTGGCTGCCCTGAGCCAGTTGCGCCGAATGCTGGACCAGGGGCCGCGGGCCAGGCACCATCGGGGGATGGGCGACGTGGTGGCGATGAGGATTGCCTCGACCCCGGCGCTCCCCACCCAGGGTGAAGTCTTCGACGACGTCCGCGGCGAGGGCCGTACTTTGCGGGTCAGCTGGCACAGCGCAGACGGCGTGGTCGTCCTGTCGATGTGGCGCAAGAGCGAGTGCACGGGCTCGTTCCGGCTGCCGGTCTCGGACCTGCCCGACCTCCTGCGTGCGCTGACCGACGGGCCGCTCGGCAGCCGCTGAGCCGTTCGCCACCCCTGCTGCTGTTCAAGGCGGTGGCGCCACGTCCCGATGCTGCAAGCAGGACGGCAGCGACACCGCGACGTGGATGACCGGAGGGCGATCAACGATGGACGTCTCTCGTCGGCTGTCCCTGACCGCCGGCGTCACCGCGATCTCGGTCGCGGCCTACAACCCGGTGGCGCTCGCCCTGGTCAACCGGGCGGACCCCGCGACGACCAAGCTGGGCACTCCGCTCGTCACCGGGCTCACGATTCTCACCATGCTCGGCGGCGTCTGGTTCATCCTGCGCCCGCGGCTCGAGGCGCGGCTGCCGTTCCTGCGCAGCAAAGCGATCGTGGTGGACACCGGCTCGCTGCTCTTCTTCCTCGCGCTCATCACCGAGCAGGTCGCCACCACCTCGGCCACCCGGCACGCGATGTGGCTGTACTACGCATTCGTGATCATCTTCGCCGCGAGCTACCTCCCGCGGCTGTTCACGCCAGTCTTCGGCATCCTGTCGAGCGTCTGCGTGCTCTTCAGCTCCGCGGTGTCCGGCACCCTCGACTCCGGGTCGGCCGGCGACATCCTCGTCGTGGCTCTCGGCCTGCCCCTGCTATCGGTGTTCATGATGATCCTGGGCGACGCGGTGGAGCAGCTGCGGGCCGAGAGCGAACGGTCCCGGACCGAGCTCGCGGAGCAGATAGCTGCCCTGTCGACCGCACTGGCAACCGTCGCGCACGGAGACCTGCGCGCGGGGGTCACCGCACCAGGGGACGCGGTGACCGGACCGGTCCGCGAGCTCTGGGCCTCGCTGGACGCCACCTTGGCCTCGGTACGCGACGTCGTCGGAGCAGTGCAGGACAGCGGCCGCCAGCTCGCGGCAGCTGCCACCGAGCTCGGCGCCACCAGCAGCCAGTCCGCGGCCGGCTCGGTCGAGCAGGCGCAGGCACTGGCTGAGACCACCGCGAGCATGCGCCAGCTCACGGCGACGGCGGCCGCCATCGCATCCACCGCAGAGTCCGTCGCGTACGCGGCGGAGGACGTCACCAGGGTCAGCTCGGAGGGTCGCGCCGTCGTCAACCTCGCCGTCGACTCCATCAACGAGCTCGCCGGCCGGGTCGACCTCATCGCCACCGAGGCCATCAGCCTCGACCAGAGCACTGCCGAGATCGACCGCATCCTCAATGTCATCGACGACCTCGCCGACCAGACCAACCTGCTGGCCCTCAACGCGGCCATCGAAGCCGCCAGGGCCGGCGAGCACGGGCGCGGATTCGCTGTCGTGGCGGCCGAGGTGCGCAAGCTCGCGGAGCGGGCCCAGGAGGCGACCGGCCAGATCCAGTCGATCGTGGTCGGGATCCGGACCGGGACGCGCAAGACGGTGCTGGCGTCCGAGGAGGGCGCCAAGGCAGCGGTACGCGGGGCCGGCCTCGCCGAGGAGGTGGAGCAGCGGCTCGACCTGATCGCCCGCGCCGCCCTGCGCGCCACCCAGGCTGCCGCCCAGATCCAGCAGGCGACCCAGCAGCAGGACAGCGCGTCCGACCAGGTCCTCGCCACGATGGCCCAGGCTTCGGCCGTGTCGGCCGAGCAGGCCGTGGGTGCCCGCGCGGCCGCGGACTCGGTCGCCGAGCTGGGCTCGTTGGCCGAACGCCTGCAGGACTCGATCGCGGAGTTCAGCGTCCAGTAGCCCGCCGCCCTGAGAACATGATCCGCGGCGGTCGCTCGAGGCCGGTCCGGGCGAGTGGAGGGCAGGGCAGGCATGGAGGTCGGTCAGCTGATCGCGGTGCCGGTGTCCCCAGGTGCACTGCTCGGCTCGACCACCGTCGTACGGTCGATCAACGAGCGGATGCTGCTCGACCACCTGCGCTCGACCGGACCGCAGTCGCGCGCCGACCTGGCTCGTACCACCACGCTGTCCAAGCCGACGGTCTCGCTCGCGCTCGCCAACCTCGAGGCAGCCGGGCTGGTCCGACCGATCGGCCTGGTCGCCGGTCGCCCAGGTCGGGCCGCGCTGCTCTACGAGGCGGACCCCACGGCCGGGTACGTCGCCGCCGTCGACATCGGCCGCGACTGGGTGCGTGTCGCGGTGGCCGACCTCGCGGGCCGGGTGCTGGGACGGCGCAACGGCGTCAACCGCGCGCGTACCGGGCCGGCGCTGGTCGCCGAGGTCCGCCGCCTGGCGCACGAAGCCGCCGCCGAGGCGGGCCTGCAGTGGTCGGACGTCGTCCACACCGTGCTCGCGAGCCCCGGCGTGCTCGACGCGCAAGCCGGCCGGCTCGACCTCGCGTCCAACCTGCCGGGCTGGGGGCGGGCCGGGCTGCTGACCGAGCTGCACGAGGCTCTCGGCGAGGACCTGGTCGTGGAGAACGACATCAACCTGGCCGCGATCGGCGAGCGGACCTTCGGCAAGGGCCAGGACATCGCCTCCTTCGTCCTGCTGTCGGTGGGGACCGGGACCGGCCTCGGCATCGTCATCAACGGCGAGCTCTACCGCGGGGCGCACGGGCGAGCCGGCGAGGTCGCCTTCCTGCCCATCCCGGACGAGTCGGCGTCGGGACCGCAGGGGCCGCGCCGGGTCCGAACCCGGGGGATGTTCGAGGAGCTCGCCGCGGCCGAGGGCGTCGTACGGTCGGCCCAGCGGCTCGGCATGACCGGGGTGACCACGGCCCGCCAGGTCTTCGAGGCGGCCGAGGCGGGCGACACACTGGCGCTCGCCGCGGTGGACCTCGAGGGCAGCCGGATCGGCATCGCCATCACGGCTATCACGGCCATCGCCGACCCCGAGGTCGTCGTCCTCACCGGCGGAGTGGGGCACAACCTGGACCTGCTGCGCGCCTCGATCGAGCGCCAGCTCAGCGCGCTGAGCCCGCTGGCTCCACGGGTCGAGCGCAGCGAGCTCGGCGAGGACGCAGCCCTGCTCGGCGCGCTGGCGACGGCGCTCGACCATGCGCGTACTGCCGTGTTCGACGCCCGTGCGGACGGCAGGTCAGACGGCCGTCAGGTGCAGCAGGGTGGCGCTCTCCGGGTGGTGGACGGCGAAGGCCAGCCCGACCGTTGACAGCGTCGCGCCGCCGATGACGATGCCGTCGTCCCACCAGTTCGGGGCGAGCTTGCCGGGCTGGGGCCCGTCGCCGGGCAGCTGCATCCGCTCGACCCGGTAGGCCCGCGCCGGGTCGAGCCCCGGCAGCCGTACCTGCAGCGGGACGGTGGTCGCCGACGACCGGAGCTGGACGTACGCGAAGACCGCCTCGCCGCCGCCGGCCGCGACGACGCCGTGCACGTACGCGGACGGGTCAGGGTGGTCGCCCCGCACGATCGTGCCGGTGTGCAGCAGGTCGCGTACCCCCTTGTGCAGCGCGATGACGGCTGCGATGCCGGCCCGGTCCTCCTCGGTGGCGGTGGACAGGTTCCACTCCAGACCGAGGTGACCAAAGAACGCAGTGGCCGCCCGGAAGGCGAGGGTGTGCACACGGTCGGTGGTGTGCGACTGGGTCGGCCCGATGTGGGCGCCCATCACCTCCGGCGGGAAGACATAGCTGAAGCCGCGCTGGATCTGCTGCCGCTCGAGCGCGTCGTTGCAGTCCGAGACCCAGATCCGCTGGGTACGCCTCAGGATTCCGAGGTCCGCACGGGCACCGCCGGATGCGCACGACTCGATCTCGACATCGGGGTGACGGCGACCCAGCTCGTCCAGCAGCGCGTAGAGGCGCAGCGTCTGCAGGTGCACGCCGGGGTGCCCGTGGTGGCCGGCCGCTGCGAGGTGCCGGTTCATGTCCCACTTGACGTACCCGATGGCGAACTCGGTCAGCAGGGCATCGAGCCGCTCGAGCAGGTAGGCGTAGACCTCGTCGCGCCCGAGGTCCAGGACGAGCTGGTGCCGGGACAGGATCGGGGTGTAGCCGTCGATGCCCAGGATCCAGTCGGGGTGCTCGCGGTAGAGGTCGGAGTCAGGGTTGACCATCTCCGGCTCCACCCACAGCCCGAACTCCAGCCCCAGCCCCGTCACGTGGTCGACCAGCACGCCGAGCCCCTCAGGGTACTTGCCCTCGTCCACGTACCAGTCGCCGAGTGCGGCGTGGTCGTCGTCGCGGCCGCGGAACCAGCCGTCGTCCAGGACGTACCGCTCGACCCCTACCTCGGCGGCACGGTCGGCCAGCGCCATCAGGGCCGCCGGGTCGTGCTCCATGTAGACGGCTTCCCAGGTGTTCAGCAGTACCTTGCGCGGGGTCTTCGGCTGCCCGGGCAGCGACCGCACGAAGGTGTGGAATGCGCCGCTCAGCGGGGTCAGCCCGCGCGGTGAGTACGCCGCATGGATCGCCGGGGCCGCGTACGTCTCGCCGGGAGCCAGGACGAGCTCGCCCGGCAGCAGCAGCTCGGCGGCCTGGAGGTAGCCGCGACCGTCCGCGCAGAGCTCGGCGCGCAACGCGTGGTTGCCGCTCCACGCCAGGTGCGCCGCCCAGACCTCGCCGCCCGCCTCGGTGAAGCCCGGCTCGCCCGCGAAGATCGTCGGCGACGACTCCGACGACGTGTGGCCGAAGCGGTTCTCGCGCACCACGGCGCCCACGTGCAGCGGGTGCCGGTTGGCCTGGAACTCCCGGGTCCACCGGCCCGAGAGGGTCATCACCTCGGTGGCCTGCGCCGGCAACGGCAGGGTCGGCGACAGCCGGTCCACCAGGTAGGGCTCGGCGCCGGTGTTGGTGACGCTGCCTTCCAGGGTGAGCACCCCGCTACCCGGGTGGAGGTCGACGGCGATGCTCACCGCCAGTCCGGCCCGCTCGTCGGCACCGTGCCAAGCGAGGTGGCCGTCGGTCCGGTCGACCGCGGTCGTGGTGAAGACGGGGGCCCAGTCGAGACCGCTGCGATGACCCAGGAGTCCTGGGTGCGCGAACTCGCCGCTGGCGTGCTGGGGCAGCAGGGTCAGGTCAGTCCGTTGGTCGTAGCCCGACTGCGGGAGGGCGCTGCTGACGCCGGTGCCCAGTGCCGCCAAGTCCACGCCGTCGGGCAGCCGCGCGCCCCAGTGGACGATGCGCGGGACCCCGGCGCCGAGCTCGAGGACGACGGTGACGCCCGCGGTGTGGAGGGCCTCGTGCGTTGCTGCAGGCATCCCGGCAGTCTAGGGAGTTGCTGTCCGGAATTGGGAGACTGCGTTGATTCTTGTTGGAATCTAGGGGGGTACCCCTGTTGCTCGTGGCCGCGCCGCGCCGCGCCGCCGAGCTTCAGCCCCTCTTCGCGGTCCCGGTCGCGCCGCTGGTGATCCAGGTGGTTGCCCTCACGACCGTGGCTTCCGGCGGGCGGTTCCCGTGCAGCTGGTAGGGCGCTGCTGGGCTAATACCCTAGGGGGGTAGGGTTCTAGGTATGGAGACCACGACAGCGCGTCCCGGGTACGCCGACAGCAGGGACGACCAGCTCAAGCGGCTGCGCCGGATCGAGGGCCAGGTACGTGGCCTGCACCGGATGATCGAGTCAGACACCTACTGCATCGACGTCCTCACCCAGATCTCCGCAGCGACGAGGGCGCTGGAGGCCCTCGCGCTCGTGCTCCTCGACGAGCACCTCTCACACTGCGTGGCGGCCGCGATCGAGTCCGGCGGGGACGAAGCGCGCATCAAGATGCGCGAGGCCAGCGACGCGATCGCCCGCCTGGTCAAGAGCTGATGTCATGACCACCCCAGCTGCCAGCCTCAGCATGGTCGAGCTGACGATCGGCGGCATGACCTGCGCGTCCTGCGCCTCCCGGGTCGAGAAGAAGCTGAACACCCTCGACGGCGTCGTCGCCACGGTGAACATCGCGACCGAGAAGGCGAGTGTCAGCTACCCGGCGACGGTGACCACCGACGAGCTCGTCGCGGCCGTCGAGTCCACCGGCTACACCGCGGCGCTGCCCGTGCCCGAGCACGAGCACGGCCACGAGCACGGCGCCGACGAGCCCGCAGAGACGCCCTTCCTTCGCACCCTGCGCGGCAGGCTGATCGGCTCGGCCGTGCTGGCGATCCCGGTCGTGGCGCTGTCCGTCGTTCCCGGCTTGCAGCTCACCCACTGGCAGTGGCTCGCGGTCGCGCTGGCCACCCCGGTCGTGCTCTGGGGCGCGTGGCCGTTCCACGTGGCAACCTGGACCAACCTCCGCCACGGCGCCGCCTCGATGGACACCCTGATCTCGCTGGGAGTCGGCGCGGCGTACTCCTGGTCGGTGGCGGCACTGTTCGTGCGCGACGCTCACAGTTATGTCGAGGTCGCGACCGTGGTGACTGTCTTCATCCTGGCCGGGCGCTACCTCGAAGGTCGGGCGAAGAAGCAGTCCGGGGCAGCCCTGCGCTCGCTGCTCGACCTCGGCGCCAAGGACGTAGCCGTGCTGCGCGCCGGCGAGGAGCGGCGCATCCCGCTCGGCCAGCTGGTCGTGGGCGACGTCTTCGTCGTGCGCCCGGGGGAGAAGGTCGGCACCGACGGGGTCGTCGTCGAGGGTGCGTCGTCCGTCGACACCTCGCTGCTCACCGGCGAGCCAGTGCCGGTCGACGTCGGCCCCGGCGATGCGGTCACCGGTAGCTCGATCAGCTCGGGCGGTCGCCTGGTCGTCCGGGCCACCAGGGTCGGCGCAGACACCCAGCTCGCGCAGATGGCCCGCCTGGTCGAGGCGGCGCAGAGCGGCAAGGCCCCGGTCCAGCGGCTCGCCGACCGGGTGTCGGCGGTGTTCGTGCCGGTCGTCCTCGTGCTCGCGATCGCCACGCTGGCCGGGTGGCTGCTCAGCGGCGCCTCGGTGACGACGTCGTTCACCGCCGCAGTGTCGGTGCTCATCATCGCCTGCCCTTGCGCGCTCGGGCTGGCTACGCCGACCGCGCTGCTCGTGGGTACCGGTCGCGGTGCGCAGCTCGGGATCCTCATCAAAGGCCCGCAGGTGCTCGAGTCGACCCGGCGGGTCGACACGGTGGTCCTGGACAAGACCGGGACGGTCACCACCGGCCGGATGAGCGTCGTCGACGTCCTCCCCGCTGAAGACGCTGACGGCGCTGACCGCACCGAGCTCCTGCGCCTAGCCGCCGCGGTCGAGAGCGCGTCCGAGCACCCGATCGCCGCAGCAATCGTCAGAGCCGGCAGAGCCGGGCTGCCGGACCTGCCACCCGTCGCGAAGTTCCTGAGCACCCAAGGCCTGGGCGTGACCGGGCTGGTCGACGGTCGGGCCGTGGCGGCGGGCCGGCTCAGCTGGCTCGAAGGCGCCTCGGCGATGGCAGTCCCCGACGATGTACGCACAGCCGGCGCGGCCGCCGAGGCGACCGGGGGCACCGTGGTCTACGTCGGCTGGGACTCCCGCGTCCGCGGAGCCATCGTCGTCGCGGACACCCTGAAGCCCACCTCCGTCCAGGCCGTCGCCCAGCTGCGGGCCCTCGGCCTGGAGCCGGTGCTTCTCACCGGGGACAACCAGCGCAGCGCGCGGAGCGTCGCGGACGCCCTCGGCATCGACGAGGTGGTCGCCGAGGTGCTGCCCGCCGGCAAGGTCGACGTCATCCGCCGGCTGCAGTCCCAGGGGCGCGTCGTCGCGATGGTCGGCGACGGCGTGAACGACGCCGCAGCACTGGCAGCTGCCGACCTAGGGCTCGCCATGGGCACCGGCACGGACGTCGCGATCGAGGCCTCTGACCTGACGCTGGTCCGCGGCGACCTGCGCGTGGCTGCCGACGCCGTACGCCTGTCGCGGGCGACCCTGCGGACCATCAAGGGCAACCTGTTCTGGGCGTTCGCGTACAACACGGCGGCGCTGCCTCTTGCGGCCTTCGGCTTCCTGAACCCGATGGTGGCGGGGGGCGCGATGGCGTTCAGCTCGGTGTTCGTGGTCACCAACAGCCTGCGGCTGCGGCGGTTCGCACCTACTTCGCGGTAGCCCGGCGCTGGTTCGCCGCCGAGGTGCGCAGGGCGCGCAGCATCGCTGCGACAGGAGCCAGCTGGGCGACGGTCGGCCGGGTGACCGCCCAGACGTGGCGCGGTGCTGCTTCGTCGAGCAGCCGCCGCACCACCACTCCGTCGTGCAGCGCCCCCAGGGCCAGGACCGGGACCAGCGCGACGCCGAGCCCGGCGGCGACGTACCCCTGGGTGGCGGGGAACTCGTCGGCCTGCGCGACGATCCGCGGCGTGAACCCGGCGCGGCGGCAGGCGGCAACTGTGACCTCGCGGACGTAGTCGAAGCCGCCGCCGAGGGTCGACACCCAGTCGTCGCCAGCCAGCTCGGCCAGGTCCACCAGCCGCCGGCGGGCCAGCCGGTGGCCCTTCGGCAGCAAGAGCCGGTAGGGGTCGTCGAGCAGGTGCACCCGGACCAGCCCGTCGTCGGGTGCCCGACCGGCCTCGAACGGCTCGACCACCACCGCGAGGTCGGCCCGCCCGGCACGCAACCGGGCCAGGGCAGCCTCGGCCTCGTCGACCGAGGCTTCGACCAGCACGCCTGGCTGGCGTCGGCGCAGCTCGGCCATGGCAGGGGGCAGCAGCGAGTCCCCTGCGGAGGGGAACGACACGACGTGCAACCGACCCTTGCGACCGGACTTGAGGTCGTCCAGCGCCTGCTCGGCGTCAGCAGCGCCGGCGAGCAGCCGCACGGCGTGGTCCGCAAGGAGCACGGCGGCCGCGGTCGGGCGGATGCCGCGCCCCGACTTCTCGAAGAGCACCACGTCGAGCTGGTGCTCCAGCGCCGACATCTGTTGGCTCACCGAGGACACCGTGAAGCCCAGCGTGTGGGCCGCGCCCGTGATCGAGCCGGTCTCCACCACGGACTGGAGCACCGCGAGCCTGCGCAGGTCGAGCACAGCCGCATTCTGTCAGCACTGTTCGTCTCCTGTGAAGTGTCATGAAGCAACACTTGCTTGTGCTTGGAATGTGCAGATGTCACCCTCGTGTTGTAGATCGTGCAAGCAGTACTCCACGCAAGCAGACTCATGAAGTGGTGGTCAGGCTCATGGCAGTCCTCGTGTTCCTCGGTGTTCTGGTCGCGACCTCCCTCGTCGCCCCCTTCCTCGGGGCAGACCGCAGCGACGCGCGTTCAGTCAAGGCCCGCCCGCAGGCCGGCTGGTACCCCGCCGCCTGACGGCTGGGGTCGGATGACTAGGGACTAAAGTCCCAGCGCGCCTGGACCTCGTGCCCTGGGTCCACGGCACCGCGGCCACCGATGGTGGTCAGCATGAGCAGCAACGGCAGGACCGCCCGTACGTCCCTCGTGGTCGGCTTCGACGGGTCGCAGACCAGCGTCGACGCACTGCACTGGGCCCTGGACGCAGCTCGGCTGCGCGGGTGCGACCTCCAGGTCGTGTACGCCGTGGCACCGACGAACGAGATCGGTCCCCAGTTCGGCGGATACGCCACCCCCGACCTCGGCATCATCGAGCGGGCCGCAGTGGAGGTCTTGGCGGGCGCCACGGCCGAGGCACACCGCTACGCCCCCGACATCCGCATCCACACCCGGGTCATCGACGCGGCCCCGGTCGCGGCCCTGCTCACCGACAGCGCGACCCACGAGATGGTCGTCGTCGGCTCGCACGGGCGCGCGGGCTTCGCCGAGCTCCTGGTCGGAGCCACCGGGGTCGAGCTGTCCTCGCACTCGCGCTGCCCGGTGGTCGTCGTACGGCCACGGACCGGCGCTCCCGGCCCGCAAGCCGGCCGCATCGTCGTGGGTGTGGACGGCTCTGACCTCTCCATCGACGCGGTGGGCTTCGCCTTCGAGGAAGCATCGCTGCGCGGCATCGGCGTCACCGCGATCCACGCTTGGGACAAGCCCCCGTACGACCTGCCGCCAGGCACCGCCGGGGCCCTCCCGGGCTATGTCATCGCCGACGAGTTCACCGGTGCCGAGATGCACCTGCTCGCCGAGAGCATCGCGGCGTGGACGTCGAAGTACCCCGGGGTCGACCTGCGGAGCACCGTCGTGCACACCGACCCGGTGTCTGCGCTGGTGTCGGCGTCGGCCGGCGCTGAGCTGCTCGTCGTCGGCTCCCGCGGGCACGGCGGCTTCACCTCGCTGCTGCTCGGGTCAGTCAGCCACGCCGCCCTGCACCACGCGCACTGCCCCGTCGTGGTCGTCCGGCACCGCACGTCGTGACCTCCCGCCCTGCTGCCTCCGAGGCTGAGCTGGCGCTGATCGACGAGTACTGGCGGGCTGCGAACTACCTGTCCGTCGGCCAGATCTACCTGATGGACAACCCGCTGCTCACCGAGCCGCTGGTGGCCGAGCACGTCAAACCGCGACTGCTCGGGCACTGGGGCACGACGCCGGGGCTCAACCTCCTCTACGCGCACCTGAGCCGGGTCATCAAAGCCCGCGACCTGGACATGATGTACGTCATCGGGCCGGGCCACGGCGGCCCCGGGATCGTGGCGAACGCCTACCTCGAGGGGACGTACAGCGAGGTCTACCCGCACATCGGGCGTGACGTCGAGGGGCTGCGCCTGCTGATGCGGCAGTTCTCCTTCCCCGGCGGGATCCCCAGCCACGTCGCCCCCGAGACCCCCGGCTCGATCCACGAGGGCGGCGAGCTGGGCTACGCCCTCGTCGGCCGCCCTCGACGACGCCTTCGACGACATCGCCGGGATCAGAGCCCGCGCCGCCCGGGCGGCCGGCGGGGACACCGCACGACCGACCTGGCCGATGATCGTGCTGCGTACACCGAAGGGCTGGACCGGACCGGCGATCGTCGACGGGCTCCAGGTCGAGGGGACGTGGCGCGCGCACCAGGTCCCGCTGGCGGAGGTACGGACCAACCCGGCCCACCTCGTCCAGCTCGAGACCTGGATGCGGAGCTATCGGCCCGCCGAGCTCTTCACCGCCGACGGCGCGCTGCGCGCCGACCTCGCGGCGCTGGCCCCGCGCGGTGAGCGCCGGATGAGCGCCAACCCGCGCGCCAACGGCGGCACGCTCCTCAAAGACCTGTCGCTGCCAGACTTCCGTGACTACGCGGTGGCCGTGCCGCTGCCGGCTACGAGCTTCAGCGAGGCGACCCGGGTGGCCGGGGCGTTCCTGCGGGACATCGTGCGCGACAACCCCGGCACGTTCCGTGTGATGGGTCCTGACGAGACCGCCTCCAACCGGCTGGGCGCGCTGTTCGAGGTGACCGACCGGGCCTGGGACGCGATCACTATCCCCGGCGACGACCACCTCGCACCGGACGGCCGCGTGATGGAGGTGCTGTCCGAGCACCTGTGCCAGGGCTGGCTCGAGGGCTACCTGCTCACCGGTCGGCACGGCCTCTTCAACTGCTACGAGGCCTTCATCCACATCGTCGACTCGATGGTCAACCAGCACGCCAAGTGGCTGAAGGTGACCAGGGACATCCCGTGGCGGATGCCCATCGCGTCGCTCAACTACCTGCTGTCCAGCCACGTGTGGCGGCAGGACCAGAACGGGTTCTCGCACCAGGACCCGGGGTTCATCGACCATGTGGTCAACAAGCAGGCCGAGATCGTCCGCGTCTACCTCCCCCCGGACGCCAACACCTTGCTGTCGACCGTGGACCACTGCCTGCGCAGCCGCGACTACATCAACGTGATCGTCGCCGGCAAGCAGCCCGCGCTGAACTACCTGTCGATCGACGAGGCCGTGCTGCACTGCACCCGTGGGCTCGGCATCTGGGAGTGGGCCAGCAGCGACGGCGACGCCGAGCCCGATGTCGTGATGGCCTGCGCCGGTGACATCCCGACGCTGGAGACCCTGGCTGCTGTGTCGATCCTGCGCGAGCACCTGCCCGAGCTCAAGGTACGAGTCGTCAACGTCGTCGACCTGATGCGGCTCGAGCCCGCGAGCGAGCACCCGCACGGCTTGCCCGA
>JANYIP010000159.1 GCA_025361995.1 Streptomycetales bacterium
CCGGCCGGAAGCCCGAGTCGTGGTCGTAGGTGTGGAAGTCGCGGTACCACGGACCGCCCGGGTACCCGCGTCGCGGCGACCACACCCGGTACGTGACCTCGAGGTCGCGGCCGAAGGCGACGACGTCTGAGCCGGCCACCCGCCAGGCCGAGCCGGTGGACCGCCCCGCACCGAGCAGCGTCGGCCCGTCCACCAGGAACCGCTGCACACCGTGGGCGGCATACAGGTCCTCGAGTCCCGGCCGGTAGCCGCACTCGGGCGCCCAGATCCCCGCAGGCCTTTTGCCGAGCCGTGCCGAAGTGTCGTCCAGCCCGGCCGACAGCGCGAACGAGGCAACCCGGTCGTCGAGCAGCGGGAGGAACGGGTGCGTCGCCGGGCCACCCAGCAGCTCGACCGTCCCGCCGTCGACCAGCCGGCGCAGGACGGGCGACCCGCCGTGCCGCCACCGGCGCTCGTACAGCCTCAGTGCGACCTGCGACGCACGGAACTCGCGGCTCCCGAGCTCACGACCGACGGGGTCGCTCGACCCGGCGAGCCCCTCGGCGCGGGTCTGCCAGAAACCGAGCCAGGTGTGGAACTCGCGCAGGCAGTACGGGTTGTCGAGCTGTGCCGCGAGCACCGGTGTCACGCCGAGCGTGAGCAGGTCGCGCCGACCTTCGCCGGCGAGGCGTTCGAGCATGTCGAGCACCGGCAGGTACGACGCCGCCCACGACTGGTAGAGCCACTCCTCGCCGACCGGCCACGACCCGTGGTGAGCGAGCCACGGCAGGTGCGTGTGCAGGACGATGCAGCACGTCCCGACCGGCTCGCCGTGGACGGCAGGCTGGTTCACCGGCTCGCCGGGCTCGTCAGTTGCACAGGCGGTCGTACGGCTGCGGCGGGGTCACGACAGCTATGAGGTCCAGCGCTGTCGCCAGGTCAGACGCGTCGAAGGTGAAGTCCTCGGTGGTCACCGCACGCACCAAACCCGCCAGGTTCTCGTCCCACTCGGTGTACGGGGCGGTCAGCTGGGCCTCGACGAGGCTCCCGTACGTTTGCTCCCACAGCTCGATCGACGGGCCGTGGCGCAGGCCGCAGATCACGTCGATCCGGCCGTGCTCGGTGAGCAGGTCGAACAGCTCGGCCGGGGCGAGCTCCTTGGTGTGGAAGGGGTTGCGCGGCTTGTTGCCGGCGGCGAGCCCGGGGGAGAAGGTCAACCGGTTCGGAGTCGACAGGATCAGGTGGCCGTGCGGCCGCAGCACCCGGATGCACTCCGCGACGAACGCCTCCTGGTCCCAGACGTGCTCGATCGTCTGCAGGCTCACCACCGAGTCCAGGCTCCGCGACCGGAACGGGAGAGCCACCAGGTTGCCGCGCAGCACCGGGACGTCCGGGTGCTCCGAGCGGACGTGGACGACCGCCGTCGCGTCGTAGTCCAGGGCGTAGACCGCGTCGCACCGCTCGCGCAGGCCCTCGGCTCCGTACCCCTCGCCGCAGCCGGCCTCGAGCACCAGTCCCTCGACGTGGCCGATCACCAGGTTGGACCGGTACGCGGCCAGGTGTCGCTGGTACCAGTAATTCTCCTGCCAGAGGCCGGGCAGGGTGCGCTCACCGGTCAGAGGCAGCTCGGAGGGGCTCACGCGCGCAGACTCTAGACGAGCCCACCGACGCGGGGCCGTCGCGAGCCCGGCTCATCGTCACCCGTACGCGTGATCAGGTCGCTGGGCGCCCGCGCCGACCTGAGCAGAGTGGGGGCAGAGAACAAGCGGTTGACGCCGCGCGAGAACGACAGCGTGCCCGAGAACGACAGCGTGGCCGAGAACGACAGCGTGCCCGGGGGGCGGTGGGAGTCACGCCCGGCGCTCGCCGCCGCCCTTCGGGCGGCTGTCGTGCTCGTGCCCGCCGTCGCGTCGCTGGCCGCCGTCTGGCTGGCCTCCCACCTTGTCGCCCCGCCGCGCGACCCGAACGGCACCGGCCTCGCGCTGCTGCGGCTCGGAGGCCTGGTCCTGCTCGGGTTCGTGGTGGCGGTCATGGTCGAGCGCTCGGCTCGCCGCCTGCTCCCGCTGGTCGTCCTGCTCAAGATGTCGATGCTCTTCCCGGACCGGGCGCCCTCGCGGCTGCGTGTCGCCCGGCGGGCCCGCACGACCACCCTCGACGGCGCGCTGGCGCCGCGGGTGTCCGACGACGCGTCCGCTGTCGCCGAACGGGTGATCGCCCTGCTCGCGGCGCTCGCCACGCACGACCGACGGACCCGCGGGCACGCGCAGCGCGTCCACGTCCTGGCCGAGCTCCTCGCCGTCGAGCTGGGCCTGTCGCGGGCCGACCGGGACAAGCTCCGGTGGGCCGCTCTGCTCCACGACATCGGCAAGCTGGGTGTGTCCCCTGCCGTCCTGAACAAGCCGGCCACGCTCGACTCCGACGAGTGGGCGACCATGCGTGCGCACCCGCAGGAGGGCGCGCGCCTGGCCGGTCCCCTGCTCGGCTGGCTCGGCCCGTGGGGCGTGGCCATCGCCCAGCACCACGAGCGGTACGACGGGAACGGCTATCCGCTCGGGCTGTCGGGCGATGAGATCGGCTACGCCGGGCGGCTCGTCTGCCTGGTGGACGCGTTCGAGACGATGACCGCCGCCCGGCCGTACAAGCGGGCGATGGCGACCCGTGACGCGCGTACCGAGCTGGCCACCTGCGCCGGCAGCCAGTTCGACCCCGTCATGGTGCGGGCCTTCCTGGCGATCCCGCTGCCGCGGCTGCTCTGGGCCGGCGGCCCGATCTCGTTCCTGTTCCAGCTGCCGTTCCTGCCGCTGATCGAGGCCGGGAGCCGGACGGCCGCAGCCGCGCTGTCGACGGCCTCGGCCGGGCTGGTGGCCGGCGGAGCAGCGGTGGTGATCGGCGGGACGCTGGGTCTCACCCCCAGTATCAGCGCAACGCCGACAGCGGCCACCGCCGCCGCCGTGACCTCGACCGCCTCGTCCACCGCTGCTGCCGCTGCTGCCAACACGTCGGCCAGCCCAGGGCAGCCCGCCTCGACGGGGCTTGCGGGCTCCGGGGACGGTCACGGTGGGCTCGGAGCCACCCCGCTGCCCTCGACCGTGCCGTCCACCGAGCCGAGCTCGTCCCCGAGCGGGACGACCCCGACCCCAGGAACGTCGCCCAGCGCGACACCGAAGCCAGTGCCTACGGTGGTCATCGCGGTCCCGCCACTCCCGCTGCCGACGCTCCCGGTCGTGCTTCCTACGCCTACCTCGACCACCGGGATCACGATCAACCTGCCGATCCTCCCGCCGATCACCATCAAGCTGCCCAAGCTCTGATCAGCTGGACTGATCAGCTGGACTGATCACCTGGACTGATCAGCTGGACTGATCAGCCGGTGTGACGCGCCCGTCCGTCAGTCGCAGTTCGCCGTGGCACAGGTCGGCCACGCCGCGGTCGTGGGTGGCGATGACAACGACACCACCTCGTCGGGCGACGCCGAGGACGAGGTGCAGGACGTGGCCGCGCGACTCAGCGTCCAGCTCGGCGGTGAACTCGTCGGCCAGCAGCACGGACGGCTCGACGACCAGCGCGCGAGCCACCGCGACCCGTTGCTGCTGCCCGCCGGACAGCTGCTCGACGAGGTGGTCGCTGA
>JANYIP010000160.1 GCA_025361995.1 Streptomycetales bacterium
GCTATGGCGACGCCCGGGACGCTGTCTCGCTCGACAGCGCCGGTGCGAACGCCGCCCTGTCGTTGTGGATGGGCGTGCAGGCGGCCTGCGAGCTCCGCGACCCGGCGCGGGTGACGGCGCTGCTCGAGTCCACTGCGACGCTGCGGGGACGGTGGGTCGACGCGGTCCGCGCCACGGCCCTGGCCGCTGTCGCTGCCCTGGCCGGAGATTTGGGCGCGGAGGCCGGCTCAGCGGCCTTCGCCCCGGCGCTCGCCGGCTGGGCCGCTCTCGACCTTCCGCTCGACCACGCGCTCGCCACCATCTGCGCCTGCTGCTGCCTGCCGCCCGGGGCGGTGCCCGCGCAGGACCTGGCGGCTGCCACCGCGTACCTGACGGCGTCCGGTGGGACCGGCCTGCTCGAGCGGCTCGTGCGGACGGCCGGTCCTTCGACGGAACACCCGCCCGGCCCGTGAGCCCTGCCGGCGGGGGCCGCCACGACGGGTAGGCTCCGTGTTGTGTCCCGTGGCGACGGTCGGCTCAATCATGATCTTCTTCCCGACGAGAAGGGCCCGCAGGATGCCTGCGGCGTCTTCGGTGTCTGGGCGCCTGGCGAAGAGGTCGCCAAGCTCACGTACTTCGGGCTGTACGCACTGCAGCACCGCGGCCAGGAGTCGGCGGGCATCGCGGTCAGCAACGGCAGCCAGATCCTGGTCTACAAGGACATGGGGCTGGTCGCCCAGGTCTTCGACGAGTCGCACCTCAGTGCCCTGCTCGGCCACCTCGCGGTCGGGCACTGCCGCTACTCGACGACCGGTGCGAGTGTCTGGGAGAACGCGCAGCCGACGTTCCGGGCCACCGCCACCGGCTCGATCGCGCTCGGCCACAACGGAAACCTGACCAACACCGGCGAGCTGGCGACGATGGTCGCGGACCTGCAGTCCGAGCGCGGTGAGCTCTCGCTGTCCGGAGCACCCCCGATCCGCTCGACCAGCGACACCGACCTGCTGACCACCTTGCTCGCGTCCCACCCCGACCTGTCGCTCGAGGCGGCTGCCCTCGAGGTGCTTCCCAAGCTCCGCGGCGCGTTCTCGCTGGTGTGGATGGATGAGTCGACCCTGTACGCCGCGCGCGACCCGCAGGGGATCCGCCCGCTGGTCCTCGGCCGGCTGGAGCGCGGCTGGGTGGTCGCCTCCGAGACCGCTGCGCTCGACATCGTCGGTGCGTCCTTCGTCCGCGAGGTCGAGCCGGGGGAGCTGCTGGCGATCGACGAGCACGGCCTGCGCTCCCAGCGGTTTGCCGAGTCGGCCCCCAAGGGGTGCCTCTTCGAGTTCGTGTACCTGGCCCGGCCGGACACCTCGATCAGCGGCCGTAGCATCCATGCGGCTCGGCTCGAGATGGGCCGGCGACTGGCGAAGGAGGCTCCGGCCGACGCGGACATGGTGATCCCGGTACCCGAGTCAGGGACGCCAGCTGCGGTCGGCTACAGCCAGGCGTCGGGGATCCCGTTCGGGCAGGGGCTGGTCAAGAACTCGTACGTGGGGCGGACGTTCATCCAGCCGTCGCAGACCATCCGCCAGCTGGGCATCCGGCTCAAGCTGAACCCGCTGCGCGAGGTCATCCAGGGCAAGCGGCTGGTCGTCGTGGACGACTCGATCGTCCGCGGCAACACCCAGCGGGCCCTGGTCCGGATGCTGCGGGAGGCCGGTGCGTCCGAGGTGCACGTGCGTATCTCGTCCCCGCCGGTGAAGTGGCCGTGCTTCTACGGCATCGACTTCGCCTCGCCGGCCGAGCTCGTGGCCAACGGCCTGACCGTCGACGAGATCCGGCTCTCGATCGGCGCCGACTCGCTCGCGTACATCTCGATCGAGCAGCTGATCGAGGCCACGACCGTCGACAAGGACAAGCTCTGCCGGGCCTGCTTCGACGGCAAGTACCCGGTGGCCCTGCCCGACCCCGAGTTCCTGGGCAAGCACGTGCTCGAGGGCATGGAGCGCTCGGTCACCGCAGATGTCGACGGCATCGCCGCCCTCGTCGGCGGCGCGGGTGCCGCCGACGCCCTCACCCGCCCGTGAGCCGCAGCCGATGAGCTCGTACGCCGCAGCCGGTGTCGAC
>JANYIP010000185.1 GCA_025361995.1 Streptomycetales bacterium
CAGCGTGGACCTCGACGCAACCGGTTGATGGCCTGGTGGACGGTCGGGGTGGGGGCGGCGACGCTGTGGTGGGTGGTGCCGCTGCTCCTGCTCGGCCGGTACAGCCCCCCGTTCCTGGCCTGGATCGAGAGTGCGCGGATCACTACCGGACAGACCTCGCTGGTCGAGGTGGTTCGCGGCACCTCCGACTGGCTGGGCTTCCTGGCCGGGTCCGCCGGCCCTGAATGGCGAGGCGGGTGGATGCTCGTCACCCTGCCAGCGACGGTGCTGGACACCGCGCTGGTGGCCGGGGCCGGGCTGCTGGGTCTGTGCCTGCGTGGGATGCCCGAACGACGGCTGCTGCGGCTGGGCCTGCTCGCGGGCGTCCTGCTGGTCTGCTTCGGTCATGTCGGCGCGCTCGACGGGCTGGGTGCACTGAGCCAGCGGGCACTGCTGGACGGGGTGCTAGCCCCGCTGCGCAACGTCCACAAGTTCGATCCGCTGATCCGGCTCCCGCTTGCTCTCGGGCTCGCCCACCTGGTGGGCCTCGTGCTGGACCGGAGCACATGGGCAGGACGGAACGGCCCGGTGCGGCTCCTTGGGGTGGGCCTTGTCGTGGTCGGTCTGGTCGGATCGGCCGCGCCGCTGTTGACCGGGACGCTCGTGCCGCGAGGAAGCTATGTGGAGGTCCCCCCCTACTGGAAACAGGCAGCCACGTGGTTGGCCAGCCACACGGTCGACGGTCGGGCCCTACTCGTGCCAGGGGCAAGCTTCGGTGACTACTATTGGGGCAGGCCCAAGGACGAGCCGCTGCAGGCGTTCGCATCCACGCCGTGGGCGGTTCGCGACGCGGTCCCGCTGGCGGGGGCAGGGGCAATCCGCGCGCTCGACGCTGTTCAGAGCAGGCTTGCTACCGGAGCTGTCTCGCCGGGACTGGCAGCGTTCCTCGCGCGCAGCGGGGTCGAGTACCTCGTGGTGCGCAATGACCTGGACTATGTCGTTGCGAACGCGCCACGACCCGTGCTGGTGCACCAGACTCTCGACGAGTCCGGCGGGCTCACGCGCGTCGCGTCGTTCGGTCCGTTCGTCGGAGGGGGCAGCACGGCTCAGCTGGAAGTGGACCAGCAGCTCGACCGTCCGTACCCGGCCGTGGAGATCTACGCAGTGACTCCGCCCGCCGATCTGGCTGTCCTCGTCCCGGACAACGGCGTCGGCGCTGTGCAAGCGGGCTCGGAGGGGCTGCTCGACGCGATGGACGCCGCTGTACCCGTGCCGGCGGCCGCGCTGATGGGACCCGGGCCAGGATCGACCCGGCTGGTCACCGACACGCCGGCCAGGCGAGAGGTCGACTTCGGCCGGGTAGACAACCATGCGTCCGCCGTCCTTGCACGGACGGACCCTCTGCGACTGTTGAACCCGGCGCGGGACTATCTGCTGCCTGGCATGGATGCTTGGACCACGGTGGCCGTCCAGAGCGGTGGTCTGCAGGTGTCGGCGAGTTCGTCACTGGCCGATGCCGGGACGGTCGGTGGGACCAGTCCCGAGAACGCTCCGTTCGCAGCGGTAGACGGCGCCCCCTCCACGTCATGGGTCGCTGGGGGCTATCGAGGAGCCGTCGGAGAGTGGATCCAGATTCATCTGGACACCGCCACCGACCTCGCTGGCGGGACGATCAAGCTGGCTACCGGGCTGCCTGGCCCGCAGGTCAACGGAGTGGAGATCGACACCGACCTGGGCTCGACCCGGCTCCGCGTCAATGCAGACGGCCTCGTGGCGCTGCCCGCCGGACTGACGCGGGACCTGACCGTCCGCGCCATCTCGGTTGTCGGGGGCGGCCCTGGTTACCTCTTCGGTGTGACCGAGATCCATGTTGCCGGGGTGGTCGCCAGCCGCACTCTGTCGATCCCGGTCGACGGCCCCGCGACGAGCTACCTGTTCAGTGCCCCCGTCGGGCGGATCAGCGGGTGTGTCCGGGTGGGTGATCGGCCCTTGTGCGCCGCGGGGCTCGGGCGTCCGGGCGAGGAGGAAGCCGGCATCGACCGGGTTCTCGCCGGGTCGTCGGACGCTGAGTTCGGCGTCTCGGTCGAGGCGGTGGCCCGGCCCTCCTCTGCGCTCGTCGCCCGACTTTCGGAGGGTGCCGATCTCACCGTCACGGGGACCTCGAGCAGCGTCGCTGACCCCGACGGGGCGCCGGCCCGGGTGGCGGACGGTGACATGCGCAGCGGCTGGGTGGCGTCGCCGGGTGATCTCGACCCGACCCTGACCTTTAAATTCACCGCGGCGCAGCTGATCAGCGGCATACGAATCTTGCTAGACCCGGGTCTGGCAGCTTCGCGGCCTGGTGGGGTAGTGCTAGGCATGAACGGGCGGGTCGTTCGCGCGACGCTCGACGCCGGTGGGGTCGCCCGGTTCCCGGCGGCAAGAGCCACGACAGTCACGGTCTCGTTGGTCGGCTCCGGCGTAGTGCAGTCCTACAACCCCTTCACGAGTCAACTGAGCAATCTTCCTGAAGGCGCGAGCGAGGTGTCGTTCTTGGGAGCCGAGTCCGCACGTGCGGCGCTGCCTGACACGGCGGACATCCGCTGGCCGTGTGGCGCGGGTCCAGCCGTCCTCGTGGATGGTCAATCGATCCCGACTTCCGGCAGTGCGACGGTGGACGAGCTCCGGCGGGGTTCGCCGATCCACTTTGACGCGTGCCAGGCACTGGTCCAGGTGCCTGCAGGCGCGCGGGTCCAAGCTGAGTCGACTCCCGAGCTGGTCGTCCGCTCTCTGGCCCTGCTGCCTTCCACCGGCTCCACGCCCACGGGTGTCGCCGTCGGGCTTCGGCGTGCGATCTGGGCGGCTACTGACCGCTCGGTCGCGGTGCCGGCCCGATCCACCTCCGGACTGCTGGTGATTCGCGAGAACGCGAATTCCGGCTGGGTGGCGACCTCGGACGGCAAGGTACTTGCTCCGGTCGAGGTCGATGGCTGGCAGCAGGGATGGCGGTTGCCAGCCGGGGCGGCGGGTGTGGTGCGGTTGGTCTACGGCCCAGACACCACCTACCGAGCAGCGCTCCTGCTGGGTCTGCTCTGCGCCCTCGCGCTAGTCTGCTTTGCCTTCGTCATCCCCTCGCGCATTCTGAGCGCGGGCGACGCAACCCTCGACCCGGTACGAGCGGCTGAGCTCGTTGTGGGCCGCCGAGTTGACGTTGTCGTGGTCGCGGCAGCTGTCCTCACGCTGATGGTTGTGGCCGCCTGGGCACTAGCTGTCCTCGCCGTTGTGGTCGGCGCAGCCGTCTTGGTACCGGCTCGTGGCGCAAGGGCCATCTTGCTCTCGATGAGCGTCGGCGGTAGCTGTGCCGCGTACGGCGCTCTGGTGCTCCACCCCTGGGCATCCGGTGACTCCTACGCTGGCGCATGGGGCTGGGTCCAGTTGTGCATCGCCGCTGCGCTGGCGGCCGTTGCCTCTTGTCCGCCGTCCGCCGACACTGCCGGCTGAGGCTGCGCGCGGCGACTTGGCCAGCGCTCGCGCAGCAGCAGCGCTGGGCGTTCGATCAAGAACAGGCTGACGGTGGAGACGAGCACCGAGCCGTTGATCGTCAACAGCAGGACGGGGATGAAGTGGCGCCCGAACAGTTGGACGTGCAGTAGCCGCATCACGCCGGCCAGGACGATCAGATGCCACAGGAACACGCCGTACGAGATCTCACCGAGGAAGCGCCAGGGCCGCGAACCCAACCATCGGACGAACGGCGTCGGCCGGTTCTGTCCGAACGCGAGCGGCACAGTGAGGGATGCGGCGACGACCAGGTAGAGCAAATTCTTTGCGATCGCCTCGCCTGCGGTAGGGACAGCTTCGAAGCCTCGCGGACCGGCCAGCGGCGTCGCTGCGACGAGGAACGTTCCGGCTGCGATCGTCCAGCATGCCAGCGGAGCCGTCGCAGCCGCATCGAGCCAGCTCCGTAGTCGCCTCAGCCGCGGGTGGTCGCCCTGCCTCACCACTGCCAGCGCCATGCCCGCGGCGAACCAGCTCGTGAAGGAAGGCAGCCAAAAACCTGTCAGCGAGCGGTCGAGCAGGGTGCTGTCCTGCGCGACGGCGATGAAAACCATGTTGAGGGCGAGCATGGAACCCACCACTGCGATGGCGGACCCCAGCCGGCCCCGTCTCATGGAGCTGACCAATGCCCCCGCAAGCAGCGGGAGCAGCAGGTAGAAGAGCCCCTCAGTGGCCAGGCTCCATGTCTGAGTGAACCCCTGGAGCAGATCGCCGCGATGGTAGATCTGGATCAGTCCGAGGGTGCGAAGAAGAGTCGCGGTGGACGCACTGCGGTTCTCGGGGATGAGATAGGCGGCGGCCAGACAGGCCAGCCAATACGCCGGCAGGATCCTCAGACAGCGGTGCCAGAAATAACGTCGGGCCCCGGGGGAAGGTCTGGCTTGACGGGCGGCCTTAACGTGCGGGGCGGTCAACAGATACCCGGACAGGACGAAGAAGATCGCGACACCGGCGTCGAGGCGCGCGGCCACGGCCCCGCCGAGCCCTTGCTGGGTCGCGCCGGTCTGGAACGCGACGTGGGTGACCAGCACCGCCAGCGCAGCCATCGCGCGCAAGGCATCTAGGGCAGGCTGGTCGTGCGCACTGAGAATGTGCCATCGCGGCAAGTGTCGCAACGCCCGGGTTCCCCAGAGCCTGCTCACGGCTGGCTGGGCGCTGAGATACGTTGGCCGACCGTCACCGCGTCCACGCAGACGGCCACTCCCGGGTCGGTGCCGCTCAGCACCACCGCGGCGCCGCCCGCGGACATCGCGAAGTAGACCGTGTTCAACCCCTTGGTCAGGGGAACTGTCACTTGGGTGGTCCCGAGGCGAACGGACATCGGAGTGTCAGCCCCGGCGAGGTAGGCGATCTTCACTGTCAGGCCCAGAGGAGGGACGTCAAGTGGAAGGGGCAGGATTGTCTCGTTGCCCGGCAGAACCCCCCACCCGCAGTTCTGCAGCGGCCCCGGGATCGTCGTCAGCCCAGCGAGAGCCTGCGGCACCAAGTGGCCAGTGGGGTCGAAACCGTATAGCGACGTCGTGAAGGGTCCGTACTTAACGTTTCCGCGGAAGGGCGCGAAGACCTTTGACTGGTTCACGAATGGGAAGAACCACCCAGTCAGCACAACGTCAGAAACGGGGGCGTCCAGAAGGACGGTCCCCGGTTTGGCGTCCAGCAGCGCCGCTCGCACGTTGGCCATGTACGGCTTGGCCGGGTTGTTGGCCCACCGGCTGGTGTAGACGGATGTGGAGTACCCAGCCGACAGGAGGTAGAGATTGAGGACGATCACCCCAGCCACGGTCGTCAGCAGGCGGATGCCCGGAGTGCGGCGGGTGACAAACGTCCAGCGCGGGGCGAAGGGGAGGCGCTCTCCGATGATGGGGATAAAGGCCAGGCCGATGCAGAGCGAGGCGGGGATGACCGCGTCCGCGACATAGCGGTACGCCTGCCCGATGGCCGGACCTATCCAGCTCAGCCGTCCAACGCTCAGGAGTGCGACATCAAGGCCTACGTATCCGGTGAGCAGGACCCAGGCCCGCGCGGCTCGCCTCCTGATCAGCGTGCTCACCAGCACCGCGCTGGCGACGATCTCCCAGCTGAGCCATCGTCCGATGTCTGGGGGGTTCGCTGCTCCACCCGAGTTCCCGGTCAGCACCCAGTTCCACGGACCACCGATGAGGCCGGGCAGGAACGACGTGCCCACCATGGTGCCTGCGAGGTCCGCTGTAGGGCCGGGTCTGGGGTTGTAGTTGAAGCCGAAGTTCGCGGTCGCCCGGTAGAGCCCGTAGTAGCCGAGACCCAGCGCGGCCAGCGAAGCCCAGAGGGGTAGATGCGATCTCAGAGCGGTCCGGATGCCGCGCAGGACGTGTCCTTCGGTGAAGAAGAATGCGGCGAAGAAGAACAGCAGCGGGACGATGAGCAGCGCTTTCTCGAAGAACAAGAGAGCGAACAGGAAGGACCCGATCGTCGCCAGGGCCCATCTGCGCCTCGCGGTGCGCAGGTAGCGGACCAGGCCGTCCAGGGCGAGCACCATGCCGAGTTGCATGGGGAGGTGGTTCAGCGCGGCGGCCCACCAGGTAAAGGATTCGAGGGTGATGGGTGAGAACAAGTAAAGCGCCAGAGGCAGCAAGATTGCCGCTCGCAGGCCGAAGATCAGCTTCAAGAGCCGCAACAGGGCGAGCGAGGTCGCCGCCTGCAGGCTCAGGCTGACCGTGACGGCGGCGGAGAAAGACAGTGGGGCGACCTTGTCGAGGACCCAGGTGACGAAGAACGCCCCGGGCATCAGGTGACCGGCATGGCCGCGCATCAGGAATGCCCAGTTGAGCGGCTTCACGGCGGCGAGGTATGCGAAAACGAAGTCGTCGTTGCTGAAGTAGCCCTGAAGGGCGATCCACCCGCGCCAGGCTAGCGAGACGCCGATCAGCAGCAGGGCGAGGTTGCGGACCGCAGCGGCATCGACTAGGCCGGTCTGGGAGGACGCGCGGCCAGCATGATCCGCGTGCCGGGCATCAGGTCTAGTGTCTGAAGTGTCTGAGCGACTCTGACCTTGGGTCGAAGGCCCGCCCGGGTCGTCGACGGCGGTCGGGGTGTCGCTCACGGCCACAGCCTGCCACGACCCCGGCCTGCCCCGGTGCGTCGCGGCGCGAGTCCTCCTGGACCGGCCTGAGGTACCGGCACCCGATCTGCGGCGGTTTGTTGCACGGAAACCACCCGGTAACGCTACGGTCGCCGCTAGCAAGAGCAACGGCCGCTCCATTTCTGTCAGGTGGGTTCCATGCGCAGGATCGTCGGGCTCGTCGCGATCGGAGTGGGCGTGTTCCTGCTCGCGCTTGCCCCACTCGCCAAGTTCTATGTCGCCCCGCGGGTCCAGGTGGCTCCAGTCGGCTGCTCAGACACCTCGGTGATCTGCAAGGACCGGGTCAACATCTCCCCGTCGGCGGGCATCGCAACCACTCTCTTCGACCCCGCGACACTGACCTCGAACAGCAACGTCGCGCTGGTCGGCGTGGAGCGGGTACGTGCCGACGTGACCGCCAGCAAGGGCCCCGACAACCGCACCGTCTACGACGAGTCGCAGACGGTCTCCAAGACCGACGGCACGCTCGTCGTCGCGGACACCGAGCGCATCCCGTTCAACGGGAAGACCTCGCAGATGATCAGCTGCTGCGGCGGAAACGTCGACGGCAAGGCGATCGCGGACTACAGCGGGATCAACCCGCTGAAGTTCGGCTTCGACGTCCAGAAGAAGACGTACCTCTACTTCGACCGGACGATCAACAAGGCCACGGCCATGGACTTCAAGGACGTCGAGACTCTCGACGGCGTCCAGGTCTACAAGTTCATCCAGACCATCCCGCCCACCCGGATCGGGACGCTCGAGGTGCCCGGCAACCTGGTCGGCTCGGTCGCCGCCTCCGTCGACGCCCCGGAGTTCTACGGGAACATCCGGACGGTCTGGGTGGAGCCGGTCACCGGTGTGATCGTCAAGGGGTCCGAGCAGCAGAAGCAGACCCTGCGTGACGTCGACGGCAACGACAAGTTGACCTTGATCGAGGCCACGCTCACGTTCACGGATGCCAACGTCAAGGCCTCCGCCGACGCGGCGAGCAGCGCGGCCTCCCAGCTCGGGCTGATCAAGACCACGATCCCGATCGTCGGGCTTGTCCTCGGCATCATCTTGTTGGTGCTGGGCTTCATCGCTCTCGGCCGGCGCCGCGACCCGGTGCCGGCGCACGCTCACGCGGGCGACAGCGCGAGCTCCGACCTGTAGATCGCCGTCCCGGGCAGCAGCGCGCCGCGCAGCGGCGACCACCCGCCCCACACCTGCCGGTTCTCCACCGGCCACTCCGGCTCCACCACGTCCAGCACGCGGAACCCAGCGGCCGTCAGCGCGCATACCTGGTCCCCGAGGGTGCGGTGGTGCTCGACGTACGTGACCTCCCCGTCCTCGCCGGTCTCCACGTACGGCGTCCGGTCGAAGTACCCGTGGGTCGCCGTCAGACCTTCCGGCCCGGGCACGTCGGGGAAGGCCCAGCGGATCGGGTGGGTGACCGAGAAGACCCAGCGCCCGCCCGGTCGCAGGACCCGGGCCACCTCCCGGTGCAGGACCTCGACGTCGGCCACGAACGGCACCGCGCCGTACGCCGAGCAGGCCAGGTCGAAGGAGCCGTCCGCGAAGGGCAGCGCGCACGCGTCGGCCTGGACCACCGGGACGGCCACCCCGGTCGCGACGTCGAGCAGCCGCGAGTGTCGCAGCTGCCCCGCCGACAGGTCGAAGGCCACAGCCGTTGCCCCCTGACCCCGCAGCCAGCGTGCGCACTGCGCGGCCCCCGCCCCGACCTCGAGCACCCGACGCCCCGCGACGTCGCCGAGCAGCCCCGCCGACGCCTCGTCGAGCCCCTCCGGACCCCAGACGAAGCGTGCGGCGCCCAGGAACGAGCCGTGCTCGGCCTGGTAGCCGTCTGCCTCATGGTCCCACCAGCTCCGCTGGGCCCGCCGGGACTGCGCGGCGTCGGCCGGCCTGCGCTCAATTGACCCTGTCACGCGCGCAAACGTAGACTGCCCGCAGCGTGGCGGTCTCTCTGCCATGCCCACCCGGGTCTGAACGTCAAATCCCAGTTGGCCCTGTTGATCCCACTGTCCGCATCGGAGTCCCTACTACATGACGAGCACCCTGGCCGAACTGGCCCAGGCCACCACCAAGCAGGTCGCAGTCAACGACATCGGAACGGCCGAAGACTTCATGGCCGCGATCGACGAGACGATCAAGTACTTCAACGACGGAGACATCGTCGAGGGAATCATCGTCAAGGTCGACCGCGACGAGGTCCTGCTGGACATCGGCTACAAGACCGAGGGTGTCATCCCCTCCCGCGAGCTGTCGATCAAGCACGATGTCGACCCCAACGAGGTGGTCACCGTCGGTGACCGCATCGAGGCCCTGGTTCTCCAGAAGGAGGACAAGGAAGGCCGCCTCATCCTGTCCAAGAAGCGAGCTCAGTACGAGCGCGCCTGGGGCACGATCGAGAAGATCAAGGAAGAGGACGGCGTCGTCACCGGCACCGTCATCGAGGTCGTCAAGGGCGGCCTCATCCTGGACATCGGCCTGCGCGGCTTCCTGCCCGCCTCCCTGGTCGAGATGCGCCGCGTGCGCGACCTCCAGCCGTACGTCGGCAAGGAACTCGAAGCCAAGATCATCGAGCTCGACAAGAACCGCAACAACGTGGTCCTGTCGCGG
>JANYIP010000207.1 GCA_025361995.1 Streptomycetales bacterium
CTCGACAAGCTCACGTACGCGGGCAACAAGGCCAACCTCGGCCCGGTGCTGGACGACCCGCGGCTCACGTTCGTCGAGGGCGACATCCTGGACGTCGCCCTGGTGGACGCCCTGGTGAGCCAGGCGGACGCCGTCGTGCACTTCGCCGCCGAGTCCCACGTCGACCGCTCGATCACCGGGGCGACGGAGTTCGTGATGACCAACGTCGTCGGCACCCAGACGTTGCTGGACGCGGCGCTGCGGCACCGGCTCGGACGGTTCGTGCACATCTCCACGGACGAGGTGTACGGCTCGATCGACGAGGGCCAGTGGCCGGAGACGCACGGCCTCGCACCGAACTCCCCGTACGCCGCCGCCAAGGCGTCGAGCGACCTCTTCGCGCTGGCGTACGCCCGTACCCACGGCCTCGACGTCGTGGTTACCCGCTGCTCGAACAACTACGGGCCGTACCAGTTCCCGGAGAAGGTGATCCCGCTGTTCGTGACGCGGCTGATCGAGGGGGGGCGGGTGCCGCTGTACGGCGACGGGCTGAACGTCCGCGACTGGCTGCACGTCGACGACCACTGCCGCGGCATCGACCTGGTGCTGCACGGCGGGCGGGCCGGCGAGGTCTACAACATCGGCGGCGGCACCGAGCTCACCAACAAAGAGCTGACCGGGCTGCTGCTCGAGGCCTGCGGCGCCGACTGGGACAGCGTCGACCACGTCGAGGACCGCAAGGGCCACGACCGGCGCTACTCGGTGGACATCAGCAAGATCGCGAGCGAGCTGGGGTACGCGCCGCAGGTGCCCTTCGCCGACGGCCTGACCGACGTCGTCCAGTGGTACCGCGACCACCGCGCCTGGTGGGAACCGCTGCGCTCGCGTGCCGCGCTGACCTCGTGAGGTGGCTCGTGACCGGTGCCGGCGGGATGCTCGGCACCGACCTCGTCTCGGCGCTGGCTGACCGACCGGTCACCGCGCTGACCCGGGCCGACCTGGACATCACCGATGCTGATGCCGTCCGCGCCGCGGTCGACGGCCACGACATCGTGGTCAATGCCGCCGCCTGGACAGCCGTCGACGACGCCGAGACTCACGAGCCGGCGGCGTTCGCCGTCAACGCGGTCGGGGCGGACCGGCTGGCCCGGGCCTGCGCCGCGACCGGCGCCCGGCTGGTCCAGGTCTCCACCGACTACGTGTTCGCCGGCGACTTCGCCGTTCCGTATCCCGAGACCGCGGACACGGCACCGGGCAGCGCGTACGGGCGGACCAAGCTGGCCGGCGAGTGGGCCGTCCGGGCCGCCCTGCCGGACCGCTCCTGGATCGTGCGGACAGCCTGGTTGTACGGCGCTGCGGGAGCCAATTTCGTGGCTACCATGCGCCGGCTCGAGGCCGAACGAGAGACTGTGAGCGTGGTGGACGACCAGACAGGACAGCCGACCTGGACCGCAGACCTCGCCGCCCAGATCGTCGCCATGGTCGACGCCGACGCTCCTGCGGGGACGTACCACGGGACCGCCTCGGGCTCGACGACCTGGCACGGGCTCGCCCGGCTGGTGTTCGAGCTGGCCGGCGCCGACCCCGCGCGGGTGCTGCCGACCACGACCGCGGCGTTCCCGCGGCCGGCGCCGCGGCCGGCCTGGTCGGTCCTCGGCCACGACGGCTGGCGAGCCGCCGGGATCGCGCCGATGCGCGGGTGGGACGACGCGCTGCGCGCGGCGTGGCCGGCCCTGCCGGGCGTGGCCGCATGACCGCCAACTCAGCCAACTCAGCCACGTCAGCCATGTCAGCCATGTCAGCGAGGCCGAACCTGAGGCTCTGCACCGTCTGCGGCTCCGCCTGCGCCAAGTTCAAACCAGGCCCGCACGGCACCCGACTGGACGCTTCGTGCCCGGGGTGCGGGGCCCTCGAACGGCACCGCTTCCTGGCGCTGGTCGTCCCCGCGCTGGTCGCTCACGCCAGCAGCACCAGCAGCATGTCCGGTGGGGTGCTGCTCGACGTGGCCCCGATGCGCGGCACGACGCCGCTGCTGAAGGCAACTGTCCCGTACCCGTACGTCGGCATCGACTTCGACCCGTCCGCCGACCGTCGGGTCGTCGACGTGACCGGCAGCCTGACCCACGTCCCGCTGGCGGACGCCTCCGTGTCGCTGCTGATCTGCATGCAGGTGCTCGAGCACATCCCGGACGACGCGGCGGCGATGTGCGAGATCGCGCGGGTGCTCGCACCGGGGGCGACCGCGATCGTCCAGGTGCCGCGACGGCGTGGCATCCCCACCGACGAAGACCCCTCGGTCGGGCCGGAAGAGCGGCTCGCCAGGTTCGGGCAGGCCGACCACGTGCGCTACTACGGGGACGACTTCGAGGACCGGCTGCTGGCCGCCGGCCTCTCGATCGAGATCCTGACCGGCCGGGATCTGATCGACGACGCGAGTGCCGTCCTGCTGGGGCTGCCGCTGACCGAGACGCTCTGGCTCTGCGCCCGGGCCGGGACCGGGCCGGGCGACCTGACCGCAGCGCTGCGCGCTGCCATGCCCGCCGTGCTCGCGTCCATGCTCGCCCGATCCGCGGCGACCGCGCTCGCCGAGCGCACCCGACTGGAGGGGAGTCTCGCCCGGCTAGGCCCGCGGCGGCCACTGCACCGCCGCGCTCTCTCGTACGCCGCCCGCAAGGTCCGCCGCTGATGGCCGCACGGGCGGTCGCCGTTCGGATCGCCAAGAAGGTTCCCGGGAGCCGTCGCCTGGTGCAGCGGGGGGACCAGGTGCGCAAGGCCCGACCCCTGCGCGAGTCCGGTCTCTTCGACGTGGCCTGGTACCAGGCGCAGACCTCCGTCTCGACGCCCGACGCCGCGGCCTGCGTGCGGCACTACCTGGCCGGGGCCTGGCGGACCGGCATCAGCATCAACCCGCTCTTCGACCCCACGTACGTCGGCCGTACGGGCTGGGCCAAGTCCGTCACCGATCCGGTCTGGGAGATGCTGCGCGACCGCACTCAGCGGCCGACGCACCCGCTCTTCGACCCCGCTCGCTATCTCACCGAAGCACCGGGAGCCGCCGCGCACCCGGGTGGGCCGCTCGGCCATTTCCTGGCCCACGCGAACGCCGGGACCGCTCTGCCAGCGGTGGCCGGGCTGTCGGGTGCCGGCCCGCTGACCTGGGGTGACGTCCGGCCACGACTGGTCGAGGCGTCCCGGCGCTACGCCGACGACCAGCACCTGCTCCGCAACCGGGTGGGCCGCAGCTGGGACCGGCGGGCCGAGCAGTCGCTGATCGTCCGGGCGATGACTCTCCCGCTGCCCGCTCCGACCGGGCCGCCAGGCACGCCCCCGCTGGTCTCCATCGTGATGCCGGTGCGCAACCGGGCGGCCCAGGTCCCGGTCGCGATCCGCTCCGTGCAGGCTCAGACCTTCGGCGGCTGGGAGCTGATCGTCGTCGACGACGGCTCCACCGACGACACCCGCGCGGTGCTCGCCGACCTGGCCGCCGGGGACAGCCGCATCGTCGTGCTGGAACGCGAGGCGCTAGGCGTGTGCCTGGCGCGCAACGAAGGCATCGCCCGCTGCCGCGGCGGCTACGTCGCATTCCTCGACTCGGACAACCAGTGGACCGAGCAGTTCCTCGACGTGATGTTGCGGCTGATGGCCGACCGTGGGTTGCGGACGGCCTACTGCGCGCTCGAAGGGACCCGCGACGGGCTCACCTGGTACCGCGCGTTCGACGGCGGTCTTGCCGAGCTGCTGGTCCACAATCACATCGACCTCAACGCCCTCGTCACCGAGCGCGAGCTGCTGCTCGAGACAGGCGGCTTCGACCCGAGCCTGCGCCGGTCGGTCGACTGGGACCTCGCCATCAAGATCGCCAGAATCTGCGAGCCGGTCCTGCTGCCGTTCATCGGCGTGCGGTACGACGACGACCGGGCGACCGCCGACCGCATCACCACCCGCGAGCTGGCCAGCTGGGGTGACCGGGTGCTCGACACGCACCTCGTGGACTGGCCCCGGCTGCGCGAGCTGCCCCGGGTGGCGGGCCAGGTCTCGGTCGTCATGCCCACGTACGACGACTGGGCGATGACGGTGCCTGCGGTGAGCGCGGTGCTCAGCGCGGGCGGCGGGGGATCTGACGTCGAGGAGGCCAGCGTCGAGGTCGTGGTCGTGGACAACGGCTCCGCCCGGGTGGTCTGGTCGACGCTGGCGGCCTGCTTCGGCGGGCACCCGCAGGTCACCCTGGTCCGCAACTCGCGCAACCTCAACTTCGCGCTCGGGTCGAACACCGGGGTCGCTGCGTCGACCGGTGACACCATCGTCTTCCTCAACAATGACACCGCGGTGAGTCCCGGCTGGCTGGAGCCGCTGACGTCGACGCTCGCCGAGCCCGACGTGCTCGGGGCCCAACCGTTGCTGCTGTTCCCTGACGGGAGCGTCCAGTGCGCTGGGGTGGTGTTTCCCGGGCTCGACGGACTGCCGGTGCAGTTCCTCGCGCACCACCCCGAGCAGGATGCGCTGCGGGCGCGCGCGTTCGACCTCTCAGCCATCACCGGCGCCGCGACCGTCGTGCGGGCGAGCGACGTGCTCACGCTCGGCGGGTTCGACCCGCTGTACACGAACGGCTGGGAGGACATCGACTTCTGCCTGCGGCTGGCCGAGCTGCGACCTGGCCGGTTCGTGGTCCGTACCGACTCGGTGGTGACGCACCACGAGAGCAAGACGCCGGGTCGGGGCACGTACAACGCGCAGAACAGGCAGACGTTCGCGTCGCGCTGGCGCGGACGGCTGCCCGGCGAGGACCGCGATGCCTGGGCGCAGGCCGGCTTCGAGGTCGTCGGCTACCTCCCGGATGCGGTGGACCCCGGCGCCGCTGACCCGGCTGCGGTCCCCAGGGTGGGGCGGCCGCTGCTTCGCCGGCTGCAGCCCGCGGGCCCCGACCCAGCGGCCGTGCCCAGCCTGCGCTGGGCGCTGAAGGTCGCTGACGGGCCCACCCCCCATGAGGCGCGGGCCTTGCTCGAGGCCCTCGGCTCCTACCGGCAGGACGTGGTGCTGGACCGCCCGCAGGCGCACCAGCGGGCGACGTCGTACCTCGACGACGTGGCAGTGGACGTGGGCGGCCAGCTCGGTTTCGTGACCCAGCCCGGCCGGGTCAACCTGCTCTGGGCCACCGGCAGCACTGGCGTCGACAGCGCGGGTAGTCAGGGGCAGGCGCACGCGGACCGGTACCACGGCGTGGTCACCGACGACGACCCGGCAAAGGCTGCGGCGGCACTCCTGGACCTGGCGCTGGCACTGACCGTCACGCGCTAGCAGCGGCCACCTGGCCCGAGCGGGTCAGCGACGCAGGACGCGGGCAGCGCTGCGGTAGGCGAACAGTCGTCCAGCCCGTGAAGCCTTGCGGCCCAGCTTGGCGGCGCCGGCCAGCACCTCGGTGAGCTGGCCCGACGCGACGGCCACCCCCTTCGGCCGCAGCACCGCGTCCCGCAGACTCGACGGGAACGGGTACGGGTCCAGCAGCACCGGGATCGCCCGCCAGCGGTACGGCAGCGGGGCCCCTCGATACGTACGTGCCCCCCGGGCCGCGCCGCCGAGCACCTCGACCAGCCGGTCTGCCTGCAGCGACGGGCCGTGCGCCGCCAGCGCCGCCGTCCTGGCCGCCGCGCCGAGCTTGGAACGGCGCCCCGGGTCGGCGGCGAGCGAGGTCAAGGCCTGCAGCCAGTCGCCGGGGGTCGACGCCAGCAGCCCGGTCACGCCCGGCTGGATCACCCGCTCGAACGGCGGCGTCGGTGTGGCGACGGTCGGGGTCTCCACCAGTGCCGCCTCGAGCCACTTGATGGCGCTCTTGGCGTCGGTGAACCTGTTGCGGGACAACGGCGCCAGCGTCACGTCGACGCGGCGCAGCAGGGCCGGCAGCTCGGTCCACTCGACCAGCGGGACGGTCCGGGTCTGCGCGGCCACGGCGGCGAGCGCGCCCGTCGCCTTGACCTTGCCGACCAGCCAGAGCTCAGCGTCCGGGTGGGTGTGCAGGAACTCCACCACCGCGTCCTCGATGCAGGCCCAGTCGGCGTCGTGGGTGGCCGAGCCGCTGAAGTACCCGATGCGGAAGCCGGTCGCCGGCCGGGGCACGGCCCGCGCCGTGTCGGCGAGGCGGGCACTGACCAGGCCTACTCCGTTCGGCAGCAGGGCGCCCGGGGCGTCGGTGACCTGGGCCATCTCGTCGAGGATCTCCTGGGTGCTGCCGGTGACGAGGTCCGCGTACGGGATCATCCGGCCGCGCAGCGCGACGTCGGTCCCGAAGGTCTCCTGCTGGACCGGTGTCAGCGACGTCAGGAAGTCCATGCCAGCCAGGTGCGAGGTCGCGAAGACCAGGTCGTCCACGTCGTAGCAGACCAGCGGCGGGTTCGGGCCGCGCCGCAACCGTTCGACGAGGTCGATCAGGTCCTGCCCCCCCGGACAGCGGTAGAGCACGATCACGTCGGCCCGCTCGGCGAGCGCGGCGGCCCGGCGGTCGGTGAAGTGCACGGCCGCCGTCAACGCACCCCGGGAGCGCAACGCCTCCTCGTGCAGGCGGACGCGGTAGCGCAGCGTCGCCGAGGCGCCGCTCCCCGAGACGAACAGCACCCGGGCCGGAACCGTCACGCGCTGCCCTCTAGCGGGCCGGACACCTGCGCGAGCGACGCCACGTACGCCAGGCAGGTCGCGTAGTCGGGCAGCAGGCCGTCTGCACGGGCCTGGCTCAGCGACGGCGCTGCGGCGTCCTTCGGTGACAGCAGCAGCTCCAGGTCCGACGGCCAGGCGATGCCGATCTCCGGGTCCAGCGGGTCCAGGCCGTGCTCGCGGGTCGGGCTGTACACCTGCGAGCAGAGATAGCTGACGGTCGCGTCGTCGGTGAGGGCGAGGAAGGCGTGGCCGAGCCCCTCGGGAAGGTAGATCGCCCGCCGGTCGGTCTCGTCGAGCCGGACCACGTCCCACTCGCCGAAGGTCGGGGAGCCCACCCGGATGTCTACGACGGCGTCGAGCACCGCACCTCGCAGGCAGGTCACGTACTTGGCCTGGCCGGGCGGGACGTCCGCGTAGTGCAGCCCGCGCAGGGTCCCGCGACGCGACACCGACAGGTTCGCCTGGGCCAGCCGCAGCGGGTGGCCGGCCGCCTCGGTCAGCTCCTCGAAGCGGTACCACTCGAGGAACAGCCCGCGGTCGTCGCCGTACGCCTGGGGGGTCAGCTCGAGGGCGTCGGGGACCGCGAGAGGTCTGATCTGCATCCGCCCAGGGTAGGGCTCAGGTCCCGTTAACTCGGCGTTGTACCGGCCTGGGATAGCGTCAAGGGTCCGCCTCGACGCGATCCCTCGTCCGTCGTCCCCCGCGCTGTCGCCGCTGACACCTACTGGAGTCACGAATGCCCCCGCTCTCGCGACGTGCGTTGCGCAAGGCGCGCGCCGTCGTCGGCACCCTGCGGCACGGGCCCCGTCAGCTGCTGGCGCTGCGGCTGCGCTCGGCCGGGCTGGTCGACCGCGGATGGTACGAGCTGCAGACCCGGCGACGCTGGCGCTCGGACCTCGCGGCGGCGCTGCACTACCTCAGCCACGGACGGCGGGCCGGGCTGAGCCTGCACCCGCTGCTCGAGCCCGAGTGGATCGCCCCGGTCGGGTGGCGGGCGCGGGCCGAGCCGATCCAGACCTACCTCGGCGGCCGGTCCTGGCACGCCGGGCCGCACCCGGCCTTCGACGACGCGACGTACCTCGCCGAGAACCCGCGAGCGGGCGCGCACCCGGGAGGGGTGCTGGGTCACTTCTTGCGCTACCACGGCGCCGACGACCCGCTGCCGGTGCCGGCGGGCACCGCACCGACGACGCTGCGACAGCTGCGCGAGCGGCTCGACGCGGCGCTCGGCGGCATCAACGCCGCGGCCGAGGTCCGCGGCGTCCGTACCTCCACCGGCTGGGACCTAGACGCGGACGCGGCGTACGTGGCGCTGTGGTCGGCGGTCCAGCTCCCGATCGGCACCGACAGCCTGCTGGTCTCGATCGTGCTCCCTGTCCGCAACCGGCCCGAGCAGGTACGGGCGGCCGTGGAGTCCGTGCAGGCGCAGACCTTCAGCGGGTGGGAGCTCCTGGTGATCGACGACGGGTCGACCGACTCGACCCCTGACGTGGTCGCCGGACTCGCCGAGCTGGACCCGCGGATCCGGCTGATCCGGATCGAGCCGTCCGGGGCGAGCGTGGCGCGCAACGCCGGCCTGGCCGCCGCGCGCGGCCGGTTCGCGGCCTTCCTGGACTCCGACAACGCGTGGGTGCCGCACTTCCTGGCGGTCACCCTCGCCGCGATGACGACGCAGGGCCTGCGCGCTGCCTACGCGGTGGTCGAGCTGCGGGGACCCGCCGGGACCCGGTATCTCGCCCACGCCGGGACCCGTGCGGACCTCGCGTTCTCCAACCACATCGACCTCAACGTGTTCGTCGCCGAGCTGGCCCTGGTCCACCAGGCCGGGGACTTCGATCCGGCGCTGCGTCGGATGATCGACTGGGATCTCGCGCTACGCGCCGCTGCCCTCGAGGTGCCGGTCCTGCTGCCCTTCGTCGGCGTGCACTACACCGACGACAGTGGGCACGGCGACCGGATCAGCGTCCGCGAGCCGTCGTCCTGGGGTGAGGTGGTGCTGGCGAAGAACCTGGTCGACTGGGCAGCCCTGGCCAGGTCGGTCGACCAACGCTCGGAGCCGCTCACGTCGCTGGTCGTCAGCGTCCAGGACGAGTGGGCGCACGCAGTGACTCTGGTCGACCGCGCGCTGGCCGTCGGCGAGCACGCGGCGAGCGACTCCGACACCCCGAACCCGTGGACCCGCAACGTCGAGGTCGTCCTGGTCGACCGCGCCTCCCGCCCCGCCACCACCCGCCTGCTGGTCGGAAGGTACGGAGCGGACCCCCGGGTCCGGAGCACCCGTCAGCCGCGCGACGGGCGGGTCGCGCTGGCCTGGTGCGAGGGGCTCGCGCTGACCACCGGCTCCGTGGTCGTCCTGGTGGACGCGGGCTGCAC
>JANYIP010000211.1 GCA_025361995.1 Streptomycetales bacterium
ACGCGACAAAGGCTGCTGCCACCCCGGCTGCGACAGACCACCCTCCCGGTGCGAAGCCCACCACGACCTCGCCCACCACGACGACTGGACCATCCACATCGACCACCACGGCCAACCCACCTGGACCAAACCCCACCAACCCCTACCCCCAGAACCCCCAGAACCCGACCAACCCGACCAACCCGACCAACGCGACCCACCCCGACCCACCCCGACCCACCTGGGCCACTCAGGCGACACGAGTCGCAGCGGTGGTGAGGGCTGCGCAGGGCGCGGCTCCGGTTCCAAGTGCGGTCGCAGCCGGATGTGGGAGTCTCGGCGTCATGCCCCAGGGACTGGTCGCGCACGAGCGAGCAGTCAGGCGTGACTTCCAGCTCCTCGGCCTTCCGGCGCGGTCCTGGACGGCGACGGTCGACGGGCCCGACGGTCGCCGCATGCTCGACGTCGTGGTTGTCGGAGCCGGGATGTACGGCATCGCTGCAGCCGCGGCGCTCTGGCTGCGCGGTCTGGACAACATCGTCGTGCTGGACCGGGCAGAGCAGGGCCGCGAGGGGCCGTGGCTGACGACTGCGCGGATGGCGATGCTGCGCAGCCCGAAGTCACTGCCCGGCGTGGACCTGGGGATCCCGAGCCTGACGTTCAGGGCCTGGTACACCGCTCGGGACGGCGAGGACGGATGGGAAGCGCTCGGCAAGATCTCCAACGCGGACTGGATGGCGTACCTGACCTGGATCCGGCAGGTCATCGGGCTGCCGGTCCGCAACGACACCGAGGTCGCGGCGATCCGGTCCGGTGATGGGCACCTGCAGGTGGTGCTGGGCGACGGTGTGGTGCTCCATGCACGGCGAGTGGTGCTGGCGACCGGACGGTTGGGTGTCGGCGGGACGCATGTCCCGGCGGGCATCGATCGGGGGCTCTGGCCGGACCGCGCCGCCCACGCCGCGGAGGCGATCGAGTTCGACCGTCTCGCGGGATGCCGGGTAGCCGTGCTCGGCGGCGGCCCTTCGGCCTGGGACAACGCGGCGACCGCGCTGGAGCACGGAGCTGCTGCGGTGGACCTGTACGTACGCCGCGAAGTGCTGCCGCAGGTCAACAAGTTCCGGGCGAGCGCCACGGCCGGCTTCTTCGACGGCTGGGCGGCGCTGCCGCTGGTTGAGCGCTGGCGGCTGATCTGTTTCCTCGACGACCATGACACTCCGCCGCCGCACGAGTCCGTCCTGCGGGCCTTGGCGCATCCAGGCTTCGCAGCACACTTGGGCACCTCGGTACTGTCGGCGCGGCGGGACGGCGACGCGGTCGAGCTCGTGCTCGGACCGGACGGTCGGACAGCATCGACGGACTTCCTTGTCGTCGCCACTGGGTACGCGATCGACCTGGCACAAGTTCCGGAGCTCGCCGAGCTGTCGCCGCACGCGGCGACCTGGGCCGACGCTTACGAACCACCACCCGGCCTCGAGCGACCCGAGCGCGCGGCGTTCCCGTTCCTCGGCGACGGGTTCGAACTGACTGAGCGCGTGCCTGGCGAGTGCCCTGCGCTGGCCCGTGTGCACTTGTTCAACCACGGCGCGTTCGCCTCGTTGGGTGCCATCGCCAGTGACATCCCGGGAGTGTCGAGCGGAGCGACCCGGCTGGCGACACGGATCGCCCAGGCGTTCTTCGCGGAGGATCTCGGACACGTGCTGAAGGTCCTGGCCGCCTTCGACGAGCCGGAGCTCGAGTCGACGCCGTTCTACTCCGCGGAGCAGGTCGAGGCGCAGCGCTCTCTTTGACTGTGAGCGTCGCAGTGTGTTCAGATGCGCCTGCTAGGCCCGTTCAGCAGCTAGGGGAAGCCGGTCCAATTCCGGCACTGACCCGCAACCGTAGGTCCACCGCAAGGCGGACAAGTCGGAACACCTGTGCTGGGCGGCAAGACCACCAGCGCCGTCGTGGTTCACGGCGCGGGGTTGGACGACGCTCCGTCAGTGTCGCTCGGCTTCCGTGCTCGGGCCGCACCGAAGGAGCCGACCCGTGACCACCGCGAGCGCCGTGAGCAGAGTGGGCACTCGAACGCTGGCCATCGGTGCGACCGTCATGCTCGCCTCGCTGGTTGCTGCTCCGCTCGCGTTCGCCTCGGCCGGGCCGGACCTGCCGAAGGCCGTCGCCTACCTGGTCGCGCCGACCCAGCTGGTCGACGGCCACTACTACGAGGCGTTCGCCGGTTCGGGGTTCGCGGACTACAGCCTCGTGCTCGACGGTGCGTTCGCGCTGGCCGCGGCCGGCGGCGACGACGCCGCGCTGAGGACGCTGGTCGGCTTCGTCGGTACTGGCGGCAAGGACGGCGCCGGCCGCACCATCGACGCCTGGACCGGGATCGGCACGCGGTACGCCAGCGGGGGAGCCATCGGCAAGGAGGCGCTGCTCGCCGAGATCGTGGGCGCCGATCCGCACAGCTTCGGCGGCCACGACCTGATCGCGGCCATCGACGCCTCGGTGTGCACGCAGGTCTCGGTCGCGCCGGACGCCAGCTGCCCGGCGGTCGGCAGCTACCGCTACTCGCCGTCCGTCTTCTCCCAAGCCCTCGGCGTGATCGCCCAGCTGCGGGCGGGCGACACGACGAACGCTGCCGCGCCGCTGGCCTACCTGAGGAGCCTGCAGCATCCCGACGGCTCGTGGCCCAGCCTGATCCCGGACACTGGCAACTCCGACGTCGACAGCACCGGGGCAGCGCTCATGGCGCTCGACTCGACGGGCTCGGCCGCGGTGGCGAAAGGCCAGGCCTGGATCGCCACCCAGCAGGAGGCCGACGGCGGCTTCCCCGGCGCGGCGGGTGACTCGACGAACTCGGCCGCGCTGGCACTTCAGGCGCTGAGCCTGGCCGCCGCCACGTACGCAGCGCCGATCGCGCGCGGGGTGGCGTTCCTGGCCGCGGAGCAGAACTCCGACGGTGGCTTCAACGTCGCGGCAAGAGGGCAGCAGGGGTCGGACGTACGCGCGTCGACCCAGGCCGTCGTCGGTGCGGTCGGGACGTCGTACCTGGCGCTGTCCCGCGACCTAACCTCGTCACCGTCACCGTCACCGTCACCGTCGCAGTCGCCGTCGGTCAGTGCGACGCCGACCGCCACGGCCAGCGTCTCGGCGACGCCGACTGCCTCCACGCAGGTGTCCGCGACGAAGGTGTCAGCCTCGTCGTCGACGGGCGCAGCAGCCGCAGGCGCGGACCCCCAGTCGTTGCCCGCGACCGGCACGGAGCTGGGCCTCGCCGCGATCGCCGCTGCACTGCTGCTGGTCGCCGGCACGGGCCTGCTCGCGGGCGCCCGACTTCGGCGGCACTGAATGCTCCGGCGGCCTGCGGCGAGGTCCGCCCTCGTTGCTGTTCTCGCTGGCACGGCGGTGATCGCCGGGATCGGGCTGACGGCGGGACCGGCAGCGGCGACGGCCCAGCCGACGAGTGCGTGCACGACGACCTCGGGCGTGATCCTTGCGGTGGACTTCGGGCACTGGGGCGGCCCGCTGCTGCGCTCGTGCGGGACGACACCGACCACCGGGTACACGCTGCTCAACCAGGGCGGCTGGCAGACCACCGGGACGAACCACGACGGTCCCGGGTTCATCTGCCGGATCGGCTACTCCGGCTACGCCGGTGGGACTCAGTACCCGTCGGACGACCCCTGCGTGGTGACACCGCCCGCGTCGGCGTACTGGTCGTACTGGCGGGCGGGACCTGGCCAGACCTCCTGGAGCTACAGCCAGGCCGGACCGATGAGCGATCACCCGCTGGCCGGCAGCGTGGAGCTGTGGACGTTCGGCGCGACGAACATCTCGGGTACGCAGGGCGGTCCGACTGTCTCGCCGGCAGCGCTGCGCGGGACGAACCCTCCGCCGACGCCGACCACCTCGGCGACGCCCACGGTCAAGGCGAGCAGCCACCCGACCGCACCGACATCCTCGGCTGCTGGATTGACGGGCCCGGCTGGGCCGACAGGCCCGACAGGTCCGACAACGCCCCGGACCGCGAGCCGTTCAGCGAGCACCGCCGTGGGCGCAGACAGCGCCACCGGGGCTACCAGCGTGATCGGGTCGGCGTCCCCGCTGCGCACCGGAGCTGTGGTCGATGCCGAGCCCGCGAGCCCCCCGGCGCGCGGCTCGACCGGTTCGCCGCTGGCGCTGCTCGGCGGGCTCGGGCTGGTCGCGCTGCTCGGGGGTGCGGGTGGTCTGGCCCGGTGGCGACGGCGGTCGGACGAGAAGTGAATCGACGTGTCCCGCGAGCGCTGCACCCGGTCGCCTGGTGGCTCTGGGCGGCCGGTCTGGCGACGGCGGCGATGCGCACGACGAACCCGCTGCTGCTCCTGCTGATCGTGGCGGTGGCCGGCTGGGTGGTGGCCAGGCGACGCCCCGAGGCGCCGTGGGCCAGGTCCTACGCCGTGTTCCTGCGGCTCGGGGTCGTGGTCATCGTCATCCGGGTGCTGTTCACGGTGCTCTTCGGGACCGGGATCGGCACCCACGTGATCCTCACGCTGCCCAGCCTGCCGCTGCCGGACTGGGCCGCGGGGGTCGCGATCG
>JANYIP010000031.1 GCA_025361995.1 Streptomycetales bacterium
CCGCGGAGCGCCTGCTCCGCGGTGACCTGGTCGGTCCGAGCGGCCTGGCCTCGTTGCTCGCCTCGGCAGCGGCACCGGTCACACCCGGCCCGCTGCCCGGCGAGCGTGAGGCGCTGGCCGGGTTCCACCGGGGCGCGGCCACCCGTGCGCCACGACCTCGGAGACGAATCATGATCAAGCTCGCGCTGGCCCAGATGCTGGCCTCGAAGGCGTTCGCCGCCACAGCGGCAGCGGCAGCCGTCGGCACGGTAGCGGCCGCTGCCGTCACGGGGACCCTGCCGATCCCCGGCCACCACGAAGGCACCGTGATCACGGCGCCGTCGGTCACCGGCGAGCCGTCGCACCCGGTGCGGACCGCGCACCCCACCGCAACGCCGTCCGGCGAGCCGACCCACACGCAGCCGCCCACGTCGTCGCCGGAGCACCCGACGCCGTCGGCCCCGCCGCGGACCGAGCCAGCCTCACCGGTCGGGTACGCGGACCTGTGCCGCGGCCTGTTCTCGGGTCAGGGCGGCGAGGTCTCGGTGAAGCTGACCTGGCCGCAGTACGCACCTCTGCTGGCCAAGGGTGGCGGTACGAAGGACGGCGTCCTCGCGTTCTGCACCGGCCTGATCGGCGCCCCGAAGCCGCCCAGCGAGCACCCCACCCAGCCCACCAGCCCCACGCCGACCTCGACTGAGTCGCACCAGCCGACGCCCACGCCCACGCACAGCGAGTCGCACCCGCCGACCTCCAGCGCCGCACCGACCAGCGGCGATACCGCTTCACCGACGCCCAGCCACATCTGAGCGAGCCGCCGTGCCGCTGCCCCCTGCGTGGCGGGCGCCGATCAGCTCGCGCCGGCGCGCCAGACGTAGGGGGTGGTGGTGGTCAGGACGCGCAGGCCGAGTCGCTCCAGGATCGGGCGGCTGTCCGGGGAAGCGTCGACCTGGAGGTATCGGTAGCTGCGCTCGGCGGCCAAGGTCGCCCGCCGGCCGACCAGGGTGCGGTAGATGCCCTGACGGCGCCGGGACGGGAGCGTGGAACCACCCCAGAGGCTGGCGAAGTCCGTACCGCTGTGGAACCGCACCCAGGCCGCGCACGCGACCTCGCCAACAGGCTCAGTCCCGGTCCGGACCTCGGCAACCAGCACCCGGATCGAGTCGGGGACGGCCCTGACCTCATCCATCAGGCCCTCGAGCCAGTGCTCGCTGTCGGGGCCCCACACCGCGCGGTGCAGCGCCCCGATGCCGGCCCACGCGGGGTCGTCGAGGGCGCTGACCTCCCGGACGTGTACGTCGGACGGGAGCTCGACCCCGGCGCAGGCAGCCACCACCGCGTCGCACGGGCCGATGACCAGCGACTCGTCGTCCTCCGCGGCGAAGCCGGCCCGCAGCAGCCGCTCAGGGAGGTCGGCGGGCGTGTCGTACGCGTACGTCTTCCACTCGAACCGCAGCCGGCCGAGGTCGCTGTAGTGACGGACCTGCTCGGCGATCGCGGCGTCGGCGGCGGTTTCGGACAGCCGGCTCCACTCGACGAAGCACCCGTGGTCGACCTCCGGCGAGGTGACCCGGATGACGTCGCCGACGCGCTCGACGAGCCAGCCCGTCTGCGGCGGCACCATGCCCTGCCGTACCTGGGTGTCGAACGCGGCGAGCAGCTCCGCGTCGGAGATCGCCGGCGGGCTCAAAGGCGGGCTCACGGGCGGGTGAGCGCGCGGCCGATGACGACGCGCTGGATCTGGTTGGTGCCCTCGACGATCTGCAGCACCTTGGCCTCCCGCATGTAGCGCTCGACCGGGTAGTCCTCGACGTACCCGTACCCGCCGAAGACCTGCACCGCGTCCGTGGTGACCTTCATCGCCATGTCGGTGGCGAAGAGCTTGGCCATCGCTGCGTCGGTCGCGAAGGGCCGGCCGGCGTCGCGCAGTCGGGCCGCCGCCAGGTACGTCGCCCGGGCCGCCGTGACTGCGGTGGCCATATCGGCGAGCATGAACGACAGCCCCTGGTGCTCGGCGATCGGCCGGCCGAACTGCCGGCGGCCCTTCGCGTAGCCGACCGCGGCGTCGAGTGCCGCCTGGGCCAGCCCGACCGCGCACGCGGCGATGCCGAGCCGGCCGCTGTCCAGGGCGCTCATGGCGATCTCGAAGCCCTGGCCCTCGGCGCCGACCAGCCGGTCGGCCGGCACCCGCGCCCCGTCGAGGTGGATCTGCGCGGTGGTCGACGCCCCGGCGCCCATCTTGCGCTCCGGTGCCCCGGCCGACAGGCCGGGCGTCGAGGCGTCGGCCAGCAGGCAGGAGATCCCGCGCGGCCCCTCACCGCCGGTGCGGACCAGCAGGTTGTAGAAGTCCGCCTCGCCGCCGTGGGTGATCCAGGCCTTCGTGCCGTCGACGACCCAGTCCCCGGTGACCGCGTCGCCGTCGCGCACCGCCCGGGTGGCCAGCGCCGCCGCGTCCGACCCCGACGCC
>JANYIP010000340.1 GCA_025361995.1 Streptomycetales bacterium
CTGCGCACCGCTGCGAACGGCAACGACAACCGGTTCGGCCTGCACCCGGCCATGGCGCCGCTGATGCCGATGTGGGCGGCTGGAACTTTCGGCCTGGTCCACGCGGTCGGCCAGGTCAACCCGACCCGGTCGCACTTCGAGGCCACCCAGGAGCTCGAGAAGGCCGCCCCCGGGTCGTCGTTGCGTACCGGGTGGCTGGACCGCATGCTCGGCGCGCGCGGGACCGGGACTGCGTTCCAGGCCTGCGAGGTGGGCTACACCGAGGTCTCGCAGGCGTTCGCCGGGCCGGCTCCGGTCCTCGGCATCGGCAGCATCGACGGATTCACGCTCTCCGGCTCGAGCGGTACAGATCTCGCCCAGTGGGACGCCGCCCTGCGCGCCCTCAACACCGGTGGACCGGCGACCGTCCAGGCGCCGATCGCCACCACGCTCGGCGCGCTCGCAACGGTCAACATGCTCGGCACGGTCCAGGCCTACACCCCGGCGAACGGCGCGGTGTACGACGAGACCAGCGACCTGTCGAAGGCGCTGCGCGACATCGCGCGCATGATCAAGGCCGGGGTCGGACTGCAGGCGGCGGCGCTCGACTACAGCGACTGGGACATGCACGCGGGTCTGTCCGACGCGGTGACGGCGACGACCGGCCCGACCACCGGCTGGATGAACGACCAGCTCACCGAGCTCTCGACGGCACTGGCGGCGTTCTTCCTCGACCTCGGGCCCACCCTGACGGCCAAGACGTCCATGATCACCTTGTCGGAGTTCGGGCGTCGGGTTCAGGAGAACGGGTCTCGCGGTCTCGACCATGGCCACGGCAACGCGGTGCTCCTGCTCGGCGGCGGCATCGTCGGCGGGAAGGTGCACGGCGACTGGCTCGGGCTCTCCGACCCGGTGCTCGACGACGGTGACCTACAGGCCACGACGGACTACCGCAACCTGCTCGGCGAGCTCCTGATGAAGCGCTGCCAGGCCGGTTCGGTCAGCGGCATCTTCCCGGGCCTGACCTACACCCCGCTCGGGATCGCCCAGTAGGACTCCACGCCTGCCGGTATGGCATCTTTCCCGCATGCCCGCTGAGCTCTTTGCCCGCCGCCCGCTCGACGAGGTCCCCGGCGGGTGCCGGTCCATCGTCCCCGCGCCGCCGTCGGGCTGGACGCACGTGCCATTAGGGGAGTGGGAGCTCCGCGACGGCGCCGGCTTCGGCGACTGCCACCCGCACGAAGAGCTGAACTACGTCCTCGAGGGTCTGCTCGTGGTCGAGTGCGACGGCGGCCGCGTCGAGGCCGGGCGGCGTGACGTGATCCGGGTACCCGCCGGACGTCCTGCGTACTACTCCGCCCCGACGTACGCCCGGATGGTCTTCATCTATGGCGCGAACCCCGATGGCCTGCCCACGACGACCTTCACCACCCGCCCTTGTTGATCATGGGCTTGTTGCCGATGTGGATCAAGAAATGCGGGCAACTACTCCTTGATCAACGATTGCGGTGGAGGGCGGCGGGGAGGACGATCACCGGGTGACCACTGATCTGCGGGCGAGCGGACCTGTCGTACGGACGAGCAGCCGGCCGGGGAGCGTCCTAGTGGTCGTCATCGCCTGCGTGCTGGCTGTGTTCGGCGCGGGGTACTTCCTCGGCACGAACCGGTCGCAGACTCGAGAGCTGGTCGGCGCGTGGCAGGTCGGTGACCGGGTCGCGTCGGTGGGCGTGGACGGAGTCTGGTACGGAGTGCGGGACAGCGTCGCGTGGATCGACGCCGAAGGCTCGATGCACGAAGGCGGCTGGCCCGACTGCCTTGGCTCCGTACCTGCGACGGGCCGCGTGGTCCGCTTCGGCGCGATGGACGTGACGTATCCGGACGGGGCTTCGGGTCCCGCGGTGGTCTACGTGGACTGCCGCAGCTGATCCGCAGCATCATCGGGTTCGACGTCGCGGCGGCTGACCGCCAGGTACGCGACGAACGCCACGATCGCGATCGACCACCCGAGGGTGACCGGACCGGTGCCCCAGCCGAGCCCGTAACGGTTGCGGGGGCGTGCCATCCAGTCGGCGAAGGAGGCACCGAGCGGTCGCGTCACCACGTACGCGATCCAGAACGCCGGGATCGCGGCGAGGCCGAGCCAGCGGTGGGCGACCGCCGGCACCGCGATGATCACCGCGAACATGACGCCCGACGCGAAGAAGCCGAGACCCACGGTGAACGCGGTCCAGTCGCCGGCCGCGGTGCCGAGGGCGAACGTCGCCATCACGGTGGCCCAGTAGAAGAGCTCGCGGCGCCGGGTGTGGATGCTGTGGATGGACAGGGTCTTCTCGCTGGCGTACCAGGCGACGAAGACGCTGGCGAGCACGATCGAGAAGCCGATCGTGGTGGTCAGGTACGACAGGCCGAGCCCGATCCGCAGGCCGTCGGCGGTCAGGGTGCCGAAGACGCTGACCATGACGACGGCGAACCAGTACACCCAGGCGACGTACCGGGGAGCCCGGAACTGCAGCACGAGCGCGATCGCCAGGCCGAGCCCCGAGACCGCCACCGCAAAGGCCGGGCCCGGTCCGTGCACCATGAAGTCGGCTGCCGCCTCGCCCATCCCCGTGGTCAGGATCTTGATGACCCAGAAGTAGACGGTGAGCTCGGGGACCTTGCTGAGCAGGTGGCGAGCCCTGGCTGACACCTCGGCGCGCGGGGTCTCGTCGGTCGTCACCACCTCACGATGCCACCTCGCAGGCAAGCGCTCGGTAACCGCTGGAGATCAGGACAGGGCGGTACGGAGAGGGTCGCCGGCTCGCCACCAGCCTTGGTCCTGCTGGACTGCGCAGCCGTCGAGCGCAACGAGGGTCCCGCCACCGGCGGTGCTCAGGAGCGCGAAGTGGGTGTGCGTGTGCCGACCGCACGTCCGGTCGACGACTGCGACTCGCAGCGCCGCATTGATGGCGTCGGTCTGTTCCTGCGTCAGCAGCTCGGTCGAGGTCAGGTGCCCGACCCGGTCGCCCTGCTCGTCGGGCGCCACCCTGTAGAAGCAGACCCGCGTCCCGCTGGTGACCGGCTGTGGCTGAGCCGCGGTCTGGGGAGGGCCGCCGGACGACTCCTCGATCGACAGCATGTCCTTGTAGGAGTCGCTGCAGCCGGAGTCCGTCGCCAGCTGCGAGGTCACCTGAGTCAGCCGCGTGGTCGACAGCACGACAGTGGTCAACCCTTGGTACGCGGCCCTCGCCTCACCCGTCGGCTTCCCGCAGTCGTCGCGCGGCGCCCGGACTGCCACCGTCTCGGCCCCGCGGAGCCACACCACCAGCGGGTCGGGGAGCTCCATCGTGCAGGCGCCGCTCCCGAGCGCGGCGTCAGGCGTTGCGTAGACGTGCAGCAGTGTGTCCAGGCCGCCGGTCACGCCGGTGACGACCTGGAACTGCCAGCTCCCGTCTCCCGGTACGTCACGAACCTCGGTCCGGCAGACGTACGCGCCGGAGCTAGCACCGTCGTCGGCGGCCCAGTGAACCGGGACCACCGGGGGGCACGCGATTGCTGCCGACACGCTGGTGTAGGTAGGCGAGGCCTGCACCGAAGGATTCGGCTGTGTGCCGGCGGCGACGGGGGTGCCGCAGCCGGCAACCATCGCGGCGGTGACCAACCAACCGCCCAGGAGCTTCATCTCCCTCGGACGCGACAACCCGTGCCCCGGTTCCCAGCCAGCGTGCAGGCGTTTAGCGCGACCCCAATCGGATCGACGCCGCGGCTGAGGATTCCCTAGGGTGCCCGCATGGGCAGCTGGGACGGCACCGCGGCCCTGTTTACTGAACGGTTGCTGCTGCGTACCTTCCGGCTGGACGACCTCGATG
>JANYIP010000346.1 GCA_025361995.1 Streptomycetales bacterium
TGACGCAGACCTCGAGCAGACCCGCGTCGTGGCTGATCACGACAAGTCCGCCCTTGTGCGACTTGAGGAACTCGCGCAGCCAGCCGATCGAGTCGGCGTCGAGGTGGTTGGTCGGTTCGTCGAGCAGCAGCGTGTCGGCACCGCTGAAGAGGATCCGGGCCAGCTCGACGCCGACTCGATCGGCTGGCTGCGCGAGTTCCTCAAGTCGCACAAGGGCGGACTTGTCGTGATCAGCCACGACGCGGGTCTGCTCGAGGTCTGCGTCAACCGCGTCTTCCACCTGGATGCGAACCGGGCCGAGCTCGACCTCTACAACGTCGGCTGGAAGGCGTATCTGGTCCAGCGCGAGGCGGACGAGCGGCGGCGGCGCCGGGAACGTACCAACGCCGAGAAGCAGGCGACCGCTCTGAAGGCGCAGGCCGACCGGATGCGCTACAAGGCCACCAAGGCCAAGGCCGCACAGAACATGGACCGCCGGGCCGACCGGCTCCTCTCCGGGCTCGAGGCGACCCGTCGCAGTGACCGGGTGGCCAAACTGCGCTTTCCCGATCCCGCGCCGTGCGGCAAGACCCCTCTGATGGCCTCAGGGCTGTCCAAGTCGTACGGGTCGCTCGAGGTCTTCACCGACGTCGACCTGGCGATCGACAAGGGTTCCCGCGTCGTCGTGCTCGGGCTCAACGGTGCTGGCAAGACGACACTGCTGCGCGTACTGGCCGGTGTCGAGGAGGCGGACACGGGCGAGGTCGAGCCCGGGCACGGGCTTCGGCTCGGCTATTACGCCCAGGAGCACGAGACCTTGGACACCAGCCGTTCCGTCCTGGAGAACATGGCGTCAGCCGCGCCCTCGCTTCCAGCCGTCGAGCTGCGGCGCATCCTGGGTGGGTTCCTCTTCACCGGTGACGACGTCGACAAGCCCGCCGGAGTGCTCTCGGGCGGTGAGAAGACCAGGCTCGCACTGGCCACTCTCGTGGTGTCCAGCGCGAACGTGCTGCTTCTTGACGAACCGACCAACAACCTTGACCCAGCAAGTCGAATCGAGATTCTCAGCGCCCTCTCCACCTACCGTGGAGCCGTCGTGATGGTGACCCACGACGAGGGTGCGGTGGAGGCACTGCACCCCGAAAGGGTGGTGCTGCTGCCGGACGGCGTCGAGGATCTGTGGAGCGAGGACTACGCCGATCTGGTGGCTCTCGCATGACCCGTCCGCGCCTGACGCTGACTTGTGGATCAGGAACAGTTGCGACGCGCCGACATCATAGGTAGCACTCCGGCCGATGTTGCGTGATCATGGGGGTAAGAGCCGCAACAAAGGAGGGCACGCGCGTGGCCGACCTGGGTAAAGGGCGCCGAGTTACTGGCGCCGAGAGAGACAAGCTCGCCATTGAGTTGAAGAAGAAGTACGAGTCCGGAACGAGCATCCGTACGTTGGCCGAGTCAACCGGCCGGTCGTACGGGTTCGTCCACCGGGTCTTGTCCGAGTCCGGAGCAACGCTGCGAGGTCGCGGCGGGGCAACCCGCGGCAAGGGCAAGAAGTAGCAAGTACGCCGTCGGCCGCCGGCTTCCGACTGGAAGTCGGCGGTCCGGTGGCGACCGTGACCCTCGACCGCCCGCAGACGCGCAACGCGCAGACTCCGGCGCTCTGGCGCGATCTCGCCGCCATCAAGTCTGGGTTGCCAGCGAACGTACGCATCGTCGTGGTGCGTGCCGAAGGACCCTCGTTCTCAGCCGGGCTCGACCGGCGCATGTTCACCGCCGAAGGCATCCCAGGTGAGGAGAGCCTGCTCCAGCTGGGCACCAGGCCCGCTGCCGAGCTGGACGCCATGATCGCCAGCTTCCAACGGGCCTTCTCCTGGTTGCGGGACCCCCACCTCATCACCGTCGCGGCCGTGCAGGGGCATGCGGTCGGCGCCGGTTTCCAGCTGGCCCTGGCTTGCGATCTGCGGATCCTCGCGGACGACGCCCAGCTGTGCATGAAGGAGACCGTCCTCGGGCTCGTCCCGGACCTGGGTGGCACCGGTCCGTTGGTTGAGTGCATCGGCTACTCACGGGCACTCGAGCTCTGCGTCACCGGTCGGTCCATGGGCGCTGCCGAGGCGGTCGAGTGCGGGCTCGCTCTGCGTCGAGTGCCGGGGGAGAGCCTGGCTGACGCCACCTCCCAGCTCGTCGACACGCTGCGGGCAGCCCCACGCGACGCCGTCACCGAGACGAAGGCGCTGCTCCAAGGTGCCGCCGATCGCAGCCGTACCGAGCAGCTTGACGCCGAGCGGGCAGCCCAGGGGCGGCGGATCACAGCCCTCACGCTTGCCACGGCCGCTGCGTCCGCTTCCACGGCTCAGACATCCGCTGAGGGCGTATTGGACTGAGCTCGACTCAGGGAACAGTGAGACGGTGGTCTCGCGTTTTGCGCACAGAGGCTGAAGGAGCCGCCCCGCTATGTCGATGTCCGCCCACCAGTTCAGCCAGTACCGCTCGTTCACGCGCAGCGGTGTGAACAAGCGGCTGGCGCCTGGCACCACGCGACGGATCGTCGCCTTCGCCCGCCCCTACCGTCGCATCATCGGGGCCTTCCTAGTCACCGTGGTCCTCGACGCCATGACCGTCGTCGTCACCCCGCTGCTCTTCAAGGTCATCATCGACCAAGGGGTGTCCAAGGGCAGCACCAAAGTCGTCGTCTGGACGGCGGTCGGCGTCGCCGGGCTGGCAGTCTTCGACACCATCGTGACGCTGATCGGGCGGTACTACTCGTCTCGAATCGGCGAGGGCCTCATCTACGACTTGCGCACCAAAGTCTTCGACCACGTCCAGCGGATGCCGGTGGCGTTCTTCACCCGTACCCAGACCGGGTCGCTCGTGTCGCGGCTCAACAGCGACGTCGTCGGGGCACAGCAGGCCTTCACCTCGACCTTGTCGTCCGTCGTGTCCAACGTCGTCTCGCTGGTCCTCGTTCTTGGTGCCATGATCATCCTGTCCTGGCAGATCACCCTCGTCGCGCTGCTGCTGCTCCCGCTCTTCGTGCTCCCGGCCCGCTGGGTCGGTGGACGTCTGGCGGCCATCACGCGCGAGTCCATGCAGCTCAACGCCGCCATGAGCCAGACCATGACCGAGCGCTTCAACGTCGCGGGCGCCTTGCTCGTCAAGATCTTCGGCCGCCCCGACGAGGAGTCCGACCAGTTCCGCGCCAAGGCCGGCCGGGTCCGCGACATCGGCATCACCTCCGCCATGTACAGCCGGATCTTCTTCGCCGCCCTCACCACGGTCGCCGCCCTGGCCACCGCCATCGTGTACGGAATGGGCGGCGTACTCGTCATCCGGGGGAGCCTGCAGGTGGGCACCCTCGTCGCGCTCGCCTCGCTGCTCACCCGGCTCTACGGACCGCTCACCTCGCTGTCCAACGTCCAGGTCGACGTCATGACCGCACTCGTCTCCTTCGAGCGGGTTTTCGAGGTCCTCGACCTGCCGCCGATGGTCGACGACGCGCCCGATGCCGTCGACCTGCCCAGCGGCGCGGACACCGTCGAGTTCGTCGACGTGACCTTCCGCTACCCGTCCGCCGACGAAGTCTCGCTCGCCTCGCTCGAGTCCGTAGCCGTCCTCGACTCCACCGTCTCCTCGCTCGTGCTCAAGGGCGTCAGCTTCACCGCGCAGGCCGGCCAGATGGTGGCCCTCGTCGGTCCGTCCGGAGCCGGCAAGACCACTGTCACCGCGCTCGTCTCCCGGTTGTATGACGTGACCGAGGGCACCGTCCTCGTCGGCGGGCAGGACGTCCGCGAGGTCACCCAGGACTCCCTGCACCGGGCCATCGGCGTCGTCACGCAGGACGCCCACATGTTCCACGACACCATCCGCGCCAACCTCCTCTACGCCGCCCCCGGAGCCACCTCGGACGAGCTCGAGCAGGCCTGTCGGGCTGCTCAGATCTGGGAGCTCGTCGAGTCCCTGCAGGATGGCCTGGACACGGTTGTGGGCGACCGGGGCTACCGCCTCTCCGGCGGCGAGAAGCAGCGCCTTGCCATCGCACGGCTCCTGCTCAAGGCGCCGCGGATCGTCGTACTCGACGAGGCGACCGCCCACCTCGACTCCGAGTCCGAGGTTGCTGTCCAGCGGGCCCTGGCCACGGCGCTGGCCGGCCGCACCTCGTTGGTGATCGCGCACCGGCTCTCCACTGTCCGCGACGCCGACCTGATCCTCGTCGTGGACGGCGGACACGTCGTCGAACGGGGTACGCACGGCGAGCTCCTGGCCGCGCAGGGGCTGTACACCGACCTGTACCGGACCCAGTTCGAGTCGCAGGCCAGCGGCTTGGACGCCGGAGTGCTCTGAGTCCCGTCGACTCTCAACTGGCACCACTCTCGACGGGCCACCCCTTGACGCTCGATACCCGGCATTAGGCGCGGATCATGCGACCATGCTTCATGCCTGACTCTGAAGCCGTTCACGTAGATCTGACCGAGGACGAGAGACGCGTCCTTCGGTGCGGCCTTCTCGAATGGCACGGCCCAGCCCACCCAACGAACGCTCTCGCAGTCGCTCTCGGGTACGCGGATCTCGACGACCTGAGCCGTGAAACGTGGCGCTTGATGAAATCACTCGACGAGAGACAACCGCTCTCAAGGCCTGACTGGCAACGAGTTCTGATGTCCACTGAGGTTGTCTTCGCGAGCGATGTCGTCGGGTCCGGCCTCGATTGGCCGATCACCACAGGGATTACGGACGAGGAGACGATCAGGCTGCTCCGAGGACTCCAACGCAAGTTGCCGCGTTGGCGAGGCAGTTTCCAGTTCACCATGGAGGACGGCCACGTGGTGATCAACGATCAGGACCGTCCGTAGACCAACGCCAGGAGGGGCCGCACCGACGTGCCGTTCTAGTGCTGTTGGATGACTCCATGGGCCTGTATGCAGAGGCACGAGACCTGGCTGACCGACGGGTCAGATTCGAC
>JANYIP010000347.1 GCA_025361995.1 Streptomycetales bacterium
CTACAGCGGCGACGACGTGCTCAATCTCCCGCTGCTGGCGGTCGGCGCCGCCGGCATCGTCAGCGTGGTGGGCCACCTGGCCACCGGCAGGCTCGTCGAGATGATCCTGGCCTACCGGTCCGGAGACGTCGAGCGGGCCCGCGACCTCCACCATGAGCTGCTGCCCGTCTTCACGGGCATCTTCCGTACCCAAGGAGTCATCCTGACCAAAGCCGCGCTCAACATCCTCGGCCGGCCGGCCGGTCCCGTCCGGCTCCCGCTGCTCGACGCCACACCTGAGCAGGTCGCCCAGCTGTCGATCGACCTGGCAGCCGGCGGCGTCGCGGGCTTCACCGCATGACGGGACAGCTGGCCCAGCTCGGCGCCCCGCCGCCCATGCCCGACGGCGCCCTGCGGATCGTCGCGCTCGGCGGCCTCGGCGAGATCGGCCGCAACATGACCGTCTTCGAGTGGGGCGGGCGGTTGCTGATCGTCGACTGCGGGGTGCTCTTTCCGGAGGACCACCAGCCCGGCGTGGACCTGATCCTGCCCGACTTCGAGTACATCCGCGGCCGCCTCGACGACATCGAGGCGATCGTGCTCACGCACGCCCACGAGGACCACATCGGCGCCGTCCCGTACCTGCTGCGGGAGAAGGCCGACATCCCGCTGATCGGGTCCCGGCTGACGCTGGCCCTGGTCGAGGCCAAGCTCCGCGAGCACCGGATCAAGCCGTACACGCTCGAGGTCAAGGAGGGACAGACCGAGCAGGTCGGACCGTTCGGCACCGAGTTCGTGGCGGTGAACCACTCGATCCCGGACGCCCTGGCCGTCGCCATCCGTACGCCTTCGGGGCAGCTGGTCCTGCACACCGGCGACTTCAAGATGGACCAGCTGCCGCTGGACGGACGGATCACCGACCTGCGGGCCTTCGCGCGGCTGGGGGAGGAGGGGGTCGACCTGTTCCTGGTCGACTCCACCAACGCCGAGGTTCCTGGCTTCGTACGGACCGAGCGCGACATCGAGCCGGTCATCGACGCGGTCTTCGCCCGGGCGGAGCGGCGGATCATCTCGGCCTGCTTCGCCTCGCACGTGCACCGGGTTCAGCAGATCCTCAACGTCGCCGACAAGCACGGTCGCAAGGTGGCGTTCGTCGGGCGCTCGATGGTGCGCAACATGGGCGTGGCCCGCGACCTGGGGTACCTGACGATCCCGGCCGGGCTGATGGTGACCGTGGAGCAGCTGGAGTCGCTGCCCGACGAGCAGGTGGTCCTGGTCTGCACGGGGTCGCAGGGCGAGCCGATGGCCGCGCTGTCCCGGATGGCCAACAACGACCACCCGATTAAGATCGGCGAGGGCGACACCGTGCTCCTCGCGTCGTCGCTGATCCCCGGCAACGAGAACGCGGTCTTCCGGGTCATCAACGGGATCGCCCGGCTCGGTGCTGACGTGGTGCACAAGGGCAACGCGCTCGTCCACGTCTCCGGGCACGCCGCGGCCGGCGAGCTGACGTACTGCTACAACATCGTGCGTCCGCGCAACGTCATGCCGGTGCACGGCGAGTGGCGGCACCTGCGGGCCAACGGCGACCTCGCGGTCAAGACCGGCCTGCCGGCCGACCGGGTGATCCTGGCCGACGACGGCACCGTGGTCGACCTCGTCGACGGGGTGGCGTCGATCGTCGGCGCCGTGCCGTGCGGCTTCGTGTACGTCGACGGCTCCTCGGTCGGCGACATCACCGAGTCGTCGCTCAAGGACCGTCGCATCCTGGGCTCCGAGGGCTTCATCTCCGTGGTGGCAGTCGTCGACCGTACCGACGGCAAGGTGGTCGGCGGCCCGGACGTGCACGCCCGCGGCTTCGCCGAAGAGGACGGCGTCTTCGACTCGCTCAAGCCGCGGATCGCCGCGGCATTGGAGGATGCGCTGCGGGAGGGTACGACCGACGTGTACGAGCTCCAGCGCGTCGTCCGACGTACCACCGGGAAGTGGGTCAGCGACACCCACCGACGCCGCCCGATGATCATCCCCGTCGTCCTCGAGGTCTAGCCCCACCCCTCCTCCCCCGTGTCGATCTTGAGAGATGTCCCTGCGACACGCCGGCAAGGAGGGACATCTCTCAAGATCGACGGGAAAAGGGGGCGGCGCGGCGTGTGACGCGTGGGAAACCTGGGGTAGTTGGGTAGCCTGCGGCCCATGGCCAGCCGCACCTCCGCCGGCCCCGCTCGTGCGCGCGCTTCTGCGGGTACGAGTCGTCAGGCGGCTTCCCCAGGGCGAACGGCACGTACGAACCGGCAGGGTGGTGGCGGTAGGCCCGCTGCCAGACCGGCCGCTCGGCGTGCTCCAGCGCCGCACCGTCGGGCTCCCAGGGGCCCGAGTCTGCTCACCCGCGCCGTCCGGGCGATCGGCCACGGGGTCACCGCCCTGTGGCTGGGCATCGCGCACCTCGTCGGTGGCGCGACCCGCCGGGTCGGCAAGGGCGCCCGAGACACGGCCGGCCAGCTCGACCCGGCCCACCGCCGGGACGGCTTCGGTCTGCTGCTGATCGGCGCCGGCGTCCTGGTGGCTGCCTCGACCTGGTGGCGGCTGTCGGGACCGGTGGGGGCGTTCGCCCGCTCGATCACGCTGGGCGCGACCGGCTCGATGGCCTGGTCGGTCCCGTTCCTGCTCGCGGCGTGGGCCTGGCGGGTGCTGCGCCACCCGGATCGCAACGCCCCCGGCGGCCGCCTCTTCGTCGGCTGGGCCGCGGTCGTCCTCGGGGTCCTCGGCCTCATCCACGTCCTGCACGGCACGCCGCAGCCGGCCACCCCGGCGGCGATGCGGACGGCCGGCGGTTGGCTCGGCTGGCTCGCCTCCGCCCCGATCGTCGCGGGCGTCACCGGGTACGTCGCCGCGCCACTGCTCGTCCTCCTCGCCGGATTCGGGCTGCTGGTCCTCACGAGCACGCCGCTGCACCAGGTGCCCGAGCGCCTGCGTGAGCTGGAGGCGCGCCTGCTGCGCCGCCCGATGGAGGCGCTGGTCACCGAGCCGGCGGGAGTCATCGACCTCACCGCGGAGGCGCTGGAGCCGCTGAAGCGGACCCGTCCACGCCGGCGGGTCTCGGTCTCCGAGCCCGACGACGATGAGGACGGCGACCCGCGGCCGGGTGACCCCGCCTTCGACACCCCGTTGGTCGACCGCCGGGCGGTGGACCTCACGCAGCCGGAACCCACGACTCGCTCGGTCAACCCGAACGACACCGTCGTCCTGTCCCGCGACGGCACAGCGATTACAGCCGGGGCACCGGTCGGCACGACTCCAGGGGCGCCCGCCGGGGCGCCCGGGCCGATGCCGGCGCGGATGGAGCAGCTCGCGCTGTCCGGCGACATCACCTACCACCTGCCGCCGGCCGACCTGCTCAAGCCGGGTGCGCAGCACAAGGCCAGGACCAAGGCCAACGACGCCGTCGTGGACCGGCTGACCGAGGTGCTCGACCAGTTCGACATCGACGCGCAGGTCACCGGCTTCACCCGTGGCCCGACCGTCACGCGCTACGAGGTGGAGCTCGGCCCGGCGGTCAAGGTCGAGCGCGTCACCGCGCTGAGCAAGAACATCGCGTACGCGGTGGCCAGCGCCGACGTCCGGATCCTGTCCCCGATCCCTGGCAAGTCCGCCATCGGCATCGAGATCCCGAACACCGACAAGGAGATCGTCAGCCTCGGCGACGTCATGCGGTCGGCCGTCGCCCACTCCGACCACCACCCGATGATCGTCGGGCTGGGCAAGGACGTGGAGGGCGGCTTCGTCGTCGC
>JANYIP010000368.1 GCA_025361995.1 Streptomycetales bacterium
GACCACGAGCCCGAGGTCGGCAACCGGGGCGAACATCGCCGCCCGGGTGCCGACGACCGTCCGTACCTGACCCCGGCGGACGGCCAGCCAGCGGCGGTAGCGCTCGGCCGGTCCGAGCTCGGCCGTCAGCACGACGTGCCCGCCTGGGCCGCAGACAACGTCCAGCGCGGCGCCCACTCGGGCGACGTCGCGGTGGTCCGGGACGACGACGAGCGACCCACGACCGGCCTCGCCCGCCGCGGCGACCGCGAGGGCGATCTCGGTCGGCCAGCTCGGACCCGGCAACGCCGTCCAGACGGCCGCCGGCGCCGAGCCGGCAGCGACCGCACGCAGAAAGGCTGCCCCCGCGGAGTACCGCTCCCACGAGGCGTCCTCGCGCACCGGCCCGGCAGACGCAGCAGACCTCCGATCGGCAGGCGCGGCCGCCTCGGCCTCGACCCGGGCGTGCCGGGGCGGTACGGCGAGCCGTAGGACGTCAGCCATGGTCCCCGCATAACGGTCGGCGACCGCACGGGCAAGCGCAGCCACCTGCGGGGACAGCACCGGCTCCGGCGAGGCGACCCGGTCGAGGCGGGCCAGCGCCCCGACGTGCTCCGAGGCCTCCGCGCGCTCGAGAACGAATCCTCCGACGAGGCGCCCGGCGAACCGGACCCGGACCCGTACCCCCGGCTGCGCCGCCTCCGCCAGCGAGGCAGGCACGAGATAGTCGAAGGGCCGGTCCAGGTGGGCCAGCCCGACGTCGACGGCCACCCGGGCGACCGGGAGGGTCGCGGCCGGCCCCTCGGGGGGCCTGGGCTTCGCGCTCCGGACGCGCTCGCGCACCAGCGCCAGCTGCTCGTCGCGCAGGACTTCGGTCACGCCGTCCGTCCTACCAGAACCCGCCGACGGACGTACCCTCGCCAGCCACGGCTGGGGACAAAGCCAGCCCTGGACAACCCGGAGCGACAATCAGGCTCCGGCGGCCGCGCGCAGCGCGTCGACCCGGTCGGTCCGCTCCCAGGTGAAGTCGGGGAGCATCCGGCCGAAGTGCCCGTAGGCCGCAGTCTGGGCATAGATCGGGCGCAGCAGGTCGAGGTCGCGGATGATCGCGGCCGGTCGCAGGTCGAACACCTCGACGACCGCGCGCTGGATCTCCTCGTCGGAGAGCGTCCCGGTGCCGAAGGTCTCCACGAACAGCCCGACCGGGTGCGCCTTGCCGATCGCGTACGCCACCTGCACCTCGCACCGCTCCGCGAGCCCCGCCGCGACCACGTGCTTGGCCACCCAGCGCATCGCGTACGCCGCCGAACGGTCCACCTTCGACGGGTCCTTGCCGGAGAACGCGCCGCCACCGTGGCGAGCCATCCCGCCGTATGTGTCGACGATGATCTTGCGCCCGGTCAGCCCGGCGTCGCCCATCGGGCCACCGACCTCGAAGCGCCCGGTCGGGTTGACCAGGACTCGGTAGTTCGACGTGTCGATGCTCAGGCCCTCGAGCTCGGGCCGGATCACGAACTCCTCGACGTCCGGCTGCAGCAGCGTGGCGAGGTCGATGTCCCCCGCGTGCTGGCTCGAGACCACGACCGTGTCGAGCCGGACCGGCCGCGACCCGTCGTACTCGATGGTGACCTGGGTCTTCCCGTCCGGCCGCAGGTACGGGATGGTCCCGTCCTTGCGCACCGCAGACAGTCGCTGAGCGAGCCGGTGCGCCAGCCAGATCGGCAGCGGCATCAGCTCGGGGGTGTCCTGGCAGGCGTACCCGAACATGAGGCCCTGGTCGCCCGCGCCCTGCCGGTCCAGCGGGTCGTCGCTGCCCTCGGAGCGCTCCTCGAACGCGTCGTCGACGCCCTGGGCGATGTCCGGCGACTGCGAGCCGATCGACACCGAGACGCCGCAGGACTGGCCGTCGAAGCCCTTCTTGGACGAGTCGTAGCCGATCTCGAGGATCTTGTCGCGCACGATCGTGGGGATGTCCGCGTAGGCCGCGGTGGTCACCTCACCGGCCACGTGCACCTGGCCGGTGGTCACCAGCGTCTCGACGGCGACCCGGCTCTTCGGGTCCTCCTTGAGGAGCGCGTCCAGGATCGTGTCGCTGATCTGGTCGGCGATCTTGTCAGGGTGACCCTCGGTCACCGACTCCGAAGTGAACAGTCGACTGGACACGGTGCTCTCCTGCGGTCGAGGGGCTCTTTGCCACCATCTCGGGGCCGCTGTGAGTCTATCTGCCGCCCACGACTCAGCCACAAACCCGCTCGCTGTCCACCGCGGCTGCGGGGCGAGGTCAGTCCACAAGGGCGGTCTGGGGCACCGCGTCAGCCCGTCACGGCAGGGACGCTGCGACGGTGGACTCAGGCGGCGTGGCGTCGACCGCGGAGCTGGTCGCGGCGGGGGCGACCCGGTCCCGCATCACCAGGGCCGCCGATGCTGGGCACCTGCGTCGTGTCGCCCGGGGTCTGTACGGCGTGGACTGGTCCGGGTCGCTGGAGCTCGAGCTGGCCGGGCGGTTCGGCACCATCTCGCACACGACCGCGGCGCACGTCCACGGCTTCGACCTGCTCGGCGCACCAGGGCTGCAGGTGACGTCGCCGCATCGACGGCGCTCGCCACCACCGCAGGTGCGTGTCCACCGGCGAGCGCTCTCCGACGCCGACCGCGTGCATGCGGGGGACCTCGAGGTCACGGCGGCGATGCGCACGCTCCTCGACTGCGCAAGGACGCTGCCGCTGCTCGATTCAGTGGTCCTCGTGGACTCCGCCCTGCGATCCCGCGCCGTAGCTTCGGCCGAGCTCACCGCGACGGCATCGGGACTCATGGGTCGCGGGGCTGCACGGCCGCGACAAGCTGCCCAGCTCGCGGACGGCCGGTCGGAGTCCGCGCTCGAAACCATCACGCGCATGCTCTTCCGACACCACGGGCTCACACCGCAGCTGCAGGTCCCGATCTACGACCTCGCAGGCTTCATCGGCCGCGTGGACTTCCTCTTCGAAGCAGCCGCGCTCGTCGTCGAGGCCGACGGCTACGCCTCCCACGCAAGTGCGGAGGCGTTCCAGTCGGATCGAAGGCGCCAGAACGCCTTGCTGTGCGCGGGCTTTCGCGTGGTGCGCTTCTCGTGGCAGGACGTGACGGGCCGTCCCGACTACGTCATCGCGACGGTGCAGCACCTGCTCTCCTCGGCCGGCTGAACCAAGTGGCACCCAAAGTCGGCACCCTCGTCAGAGGACCACGGCAGATCGAGCGCGCGAGGCAGGAGGACGACTTTCGCACCCCGGAGTTCGGGTGCCACTTGGTTCAGCGCAGGCGGGCGACGACCAGGTCCCACACGATGTCGGCGAGGTCTTCCTTCGGGCCGACCGGCACCACGGTCTCGCTGCCGTCGGCGCCGAGCACGACCGCCGCGTTCTCGGCGACCTCGAAGCCCAGCCCGTCGCCCACCTCGTTGACGACCAGCAGGTCGCACCCCTTGGCGGCGAGCTTGGCCCGCCCGTGGCTGAGCCAGTCGCCGCGCTCGTCCCCGGTCTCAGCGGCGAAGCCGACGACGAGCTGTCCCTTGCTCGGCGGGGACTGCACGAGCCCCGCGAGGACGTCGTCGGTGCGCTCGAGCTCCAGCGCCGCGGGCTCGACCGAGTCTTTCTTGATCTTGGCCGACTGGGCCACCGCCGGCCGGAAGTCGGCGACGGCCGCAGCCATCACCACGACGTCAGCCGTGGCCGACGCCGAACGGACGGCGACGCCCAGCTCGGCAGCGGTACCGACCCGGACCAGGGTGACCCCGGCCGGCTCGGGCAGCGCGACGTTCGCGGACACCAGGATGACGTCGGCCCCGCGCGCGACGGCGGTCTGCGCGAGGGCGTACCCCTGCCGCCCGCTCGAACGGTTGCCGAGGAAGCGCACCGGGTCGATCGGCTCCCGCGTCCCGCCGGCCGAGACCACCACGGTGC
>JANYIP010000028.1 GCA_025361995.1 Streptomycetales bacterium
ATCTTGAGAGATGTCCCCTCGACACGCTGGCGGGAAGGGACATCTCTCAAGATCAACACGGGGGGACGGGGGTACGGGGCGGTACGAGGGGTCAGCCGGCTAGCCAGATGAACACGTCAGCGAGCTGGTCGAGCGTCCCGAGGTGACCCGCGCCGACGACGAGGTGGCCCTCGGCTCCCTGGATCGCTTGGGCGAGCCACCCCGCGTGACCGACGGGTACGAGGGTGTCCAGGGTTCCGTGCCAGACGCCGACCGGCACCGTGATCGAGTCGACGTCGAAGCCCCAGGGTGCGGTGAGCGCGAGGTCGTCGTCGACCCAGCCGCCCGGCCCCGGGCGCAGCCCCTCGCTGATCGAGCTGGCGAGCAGCCGGGTCACGTCCGGGCGGTCGAGAACCACGGCGTCGACGTGGGGCAAGTCCGCGCGCAGCGCCGCGAGGAAGGCGTAGATGTCCTCAGCGACGGCACCGGCGACGGGGTCGAGAGCGGCCTCGAGGGTCTCCCGGCCGGCGAGGGCCTGGTCGAACTCCTCGAGGTTGCCGGCGGACATCCCAGCGAAGAAGTCGAGCCCGACGGCGTCCATCGGGGCGATCGAAGCGACTGCCGCGCAGCGCGTGACGCGCTCGGAGAGGAGTGCGGCGGCAGCCAGCGCGTGCGGCCCACCGCCGGAGTACCCGCACACCGCGAAGTGCTGCACGGCGAAGGCGTCAGCCACGGTCGCGATGTCGGCAGCGGCGTCGGCCACTCGGCGGCCCGGCTGGCGGGTGCTGGCGCCGTACCCCGGCCGGTCGTACGTGATGAGACGGGTGCCGGTGCGCTCGAGGACAGCAAGGTCGGGGGGCGGCTGGAGCCGGGACCCGGGGGTGCCGTGCAGCGAGATGACCGGGCTGCCGTCGTGCGGCCCGTATGCGGCGGCGGTCAGCATCCGGCCGTCGACGGTGGGTACCGGCAGCGAGGTCTCGTTCATGACCGGAGCCTAGGGCCCGCGTACGCTGCGCCGCATGGCGATCCTGGTCGACCCGGCGACTTGGCCGGGGCGTGGGCGGCTGTGGTGCCACCTGGTCAGCGACACGTCCTTCGAGGAGCTGCACGCCTTCGCCGCCGCCTGCGGGATCCCCGAGCGGGCCTTCGAGCGGGACCACTACGACATCCCCGAGGAGCGCCGCGCCGACGTGATCGCCGCGGGCGCCGCCGAAGTACGCAGCCGCGAGCTCGTCGAGCGGATCACCGCCGCAGGATTGCGCCGTCCCAAGCACCGCCCGCCCGCCTAACTGGCACGGTCGGTTTGATCTATGCCGCACGAGCGTCAGCGGGCTCAGGCCGGGTCCTCGCGCCACGACCGCCAGAGCGCGGCGTACGCACCACCGGCGGCGACCAGCTCGTCGTGGGTACCGATCTCCGTCACCCTCCCGCCGTCGACCACGGCGACCCGGTCGGCGTCGTGCGCGGTGTGCAGCCGGTGCGCGATCGCGACGACGGTCCGCCCGTTGAGCACGGCGGCCATCGACCGCTCGAGGTGCCGGGCCGCCCGTGGGTCGAGCAGAGATGTCGCCTCGTCGAGGACGAGCGTGTGCGGGTCCGCCAGCACCAGCCGGGCGAGCGCCACCTGCTGGGCCTGCGCGGGTGACAGCACGAGGCCGCCCTGGCCGACTCGGGTGGCCGTGCCGTCCGGCAGCGCGTCCACCCACTCGAGAGCGTCGACGGCCTCGAGCGCGTCGATGAGCTGCTCCGCGGAGGCGCCGGGCCGGGCCAGCCGTACGTTGTCCTCAATCGTCCCGACGAAGACGTGGTGCTCCTGGGTCACCAGCGCCACGTGCCCGCGCAGGTCACCGAGCTCGAGCTCGGTCAGCCCCACCGCGCCGACCGTGACAGAGCCGGTACGCGGCCCGTGGATACCGGCCAGCAGCCGGCCCAGCGTGGACTTGCCCGCGCCGCTGGGCCCGACGACGGCGAGCCGCTCGCCGGGCCGCAGGTCCAGCTCCAGCCCGTGCAGCACGTCCCGCCCCTCGGTGTACGCGTACCGCACGTCCGTCGCGAGGAGGTGCTCGTCCGCGGGCACCCGCCCGGTCGCCGCCCGGTCCGCCGGCACGTGCGCCACGCCGATGAGCCGGGACAGCGAGGTCGAGCCGACCTGCAGCTCGTCCAGCCACGAGATCAACCGGTCGATCGGGTCGATCAGCTGCTGGATGTACAGCGTCACGGCGGTGACGGCGCCCAGCGTCGCGTGGCCGCGCGAGTACATCCAGCCGCCGTAGAGCAGCGCCGCGATCAGCGGCATCACGTACGCGAAGTCGATGGTGGGGAACCAGATGCAGCGCAGCCACAGCGTGTACCGCTCGGCCCGGAACGCCTGCGCCACCGCGGCGTCGGAGGCGTCGATCCGGATCTGCTGCAGCCGCAGTGCCTCGACCGTCCGCGCCCCCTCCGAGCTCTCGGCCACCACAGCAGTCATCGCCGAGTACGCGTCCCGCTCGGCGAGGTAGCCGGCCGGCGCCCGGCGCAGGTACCAGCGCGTCGGCAGGTAGATGAGCGGTACGAACACCAGCACCGGCAGGGCGAGCACCGGCGACACCAGGAAGGTCGCGGCTGCGGTCAGCGCCGTCGTCACCAGCGCGATCAACGTCTCGGGTACGGCGAAGCGCACCGTGCGCGACAGCGCGTCGACGTCGCCGGTCGTCCGGGTCAGCAGGTCGCCGGTGCCCGCGCGCTCCACCGTCGACAGCGGCAGTGCCAGCACTTGCTCGAGGAACTCCTCGCGCAGGTCGGCCAGCACCTGCTCGCCTAGCACCGCAGATGCCTGCCGGGCGAACCGGGTCAGCACCGTCTGCGCCAGCACGAACACCGCGAGCACGACGGCCACCTGGTCCACGTGCGCCGTCGTCGTACCCTGCTGGACGCCCTGCACCAGCCCGCCGAGCAGCCGT
>JANYIP010000030.1 GCA_025361995.1 Streptomycetales bacterium
GGGAAACTTGGTCTTGCGACAGAACAAGTAGACCTACGAGAGAGGCACTTCGCAGGTGAAGCATACGACGTGGTCTTCGGGGTTGTCAGTCACCGCGGACGGCACGGGTGTGGTGGCGCACGTGGGGTCGGTGGCGGTGCGGCTGCTCGCTGACCGCACGGGGCTGACCACCGAGTTGTCGAAGGCGTTGGCCAGGGCGTCGTTCGTCCCGGTCCATGACCGGGGCCGGGTCCTGGTCGACCTGGCGGTGATGCTCGCCGACGGCGGTGAGGCCATCGCCGACATCGATGTCCTGCGTCACCAGGGCAAGGTCCTGGGTCCGGTCGCGTCGGCGCCGACGGTGTGGCGGGCGCTGTCCGAGCTGACCCCGGCCGCGCTGGTCCGGGTGGAGAAGGCCCGGGCCCGGGTCCGCCGGCACGTGTGGGCGCAGCTGCCGGTGCTGCCGGCGTCGAAGGTCGCCGGGACCGACCTGGGTGACGTGGTCGTGCTGGACGTAGACGCGACTTTGGTTACTGCGCACTCGGAGAAGGAGCTCGCCCGTCCGACGTTCAAGGGCGGGTTCGGCTTCCACCCGATCGCAGTGTGGTGTGACAACACCACCGAACTCCTGGCCGTGTCTTTGCGGCCGGGGAACGCCGGGGCGAACACCGCCGTCGACCACATCGACGTCCTGGGCCGGGCGATCGCGCAGGTCCCGGTCGCCCATCGCAAGAAGCTGCTGGTCCGCGCCGACGGAGCCGGGGCATCCCACGACCTGCTGGACTGGCTGACAGCGCAGGGCCGCATCCGTGGGCGGCGCCTGGACTACTCAGTCGGGTTCGCCGTGACCGAGAAGGTCCGCGACGCCATCGCGACCCTCCCCAAGACGGTGTGGGCGCCGGCACTGGACGCCGACGGCGCCGCCCGCGACGGTGGTGACGTCGCCGAGCTGACCGACCTGCTGGACCTGTCCACCTGGCCGCAGACGATGCGGGTCATCGTCCGCCGGGAACGACCCCACCCAGGGGCGCAGCTGTCCCTGTTCGAAGAGCGCGACGGATACCGATATCAGGCGATCGCGACGAACACCGCCACCGGCCAGCTCAGTTTCCTTGAGGCCCGGCACCGCGCCCACGCCCGCGTCGAAGACCGCATCCGGCACGCCAAAGACTCCGGCCTGGGCCGCTTCCCCTCCCGCGAGTACGGAATCAACCAGGCCTGGACCCAGATCGCCGCTATCGCCGCCGACCTGATCGCCTGGCTGCGCCTGCTCGCACTGACCGGTGACCTGGCCAAGGCCGAACCCAAAGCGCTGCGCTACAAGATGCTGCACGTCCCCGCCCGCCTGACCCACGGCGGACGACGAAGACGACTACGACTCCCCAAGACCTGGCCCTGGGCCACAGCGATCCTGACCGCGTTCGAGCGAGTCGCCGCCATCCCAGCACCAGGCTGACCAGCGACCCCCACCACAACCAACACGACCAAGGACACGGAGCACCACAAGCACCCGACTCCGTCGGGCAGCCCGTCACGCCCGAGAAGTCCACCCGCTCAAGAAACCGAAACGATCAACGCCATGAAAGACCGGGGCCAGCTCGGTGTTGGTGTACTGCGAGGTCGTCACCCCGGTCTGCACGTACGTGCTAGACGAGGGGATGAAGTTGAGCGACGGGTCGATCGTCACCGGGTAGGTGAGCGACGGATCGGCAAGGAAGGCCCCCGCCGGTGAAAGCGTCCACGTCTGCTGCGTCCCGGACCCCGAGCCGGGGAAGGTCACCCCGCCGATCGGGGTCACCGAAGCGCTGGTGCCCGCCGAGAGCATGCCTGGCACGGTCTGCTGCTTGGTTGGTTGCTGGGAGGCAGTATCGACCGCCGCCCCGAACATGACCGGCGCACCACCGACACCGGCGAGCTTGCCCTTCGAGTCCGTGATCTTCAGTGAGCCGTCGGCCTGACGGGCGGCGGAGAATCCGCGGAGCGTCAAGGTCAGCGGCAGGGACACGGCCGCAGCCGGCACCCCGTGGAGGACGAAGCTGACCTCGAAGCCGAGCCGGTTGGCATGCATCACCAAGTCCACCCCGGGACGCACGCTCGGATAGGTCGCCGTATTGCCCGAGACGGTCGGGATCGGAAGCGGAGAGTCCCAGCCCAGTTGCGCCACACCCTGCGGGGTCTGTTCGCTGGCCACGAGAGTGGTCCCGCCGACCGAGAACTCCATCGGGACCGCTGACACCTTCGGGACCAGAGCCCCGGCTACCGTAGCAAGCGTCGTGTCGATGTTCGCCCACGACCCGTTGGCCAGTCGCTCCCGCGCCGGGCCGGGGTCGCTCTCCGTCGTCAGGGTTCCATCGGCGTTCGCCCATGTCTGCGACGTTGGTGACTCCTGCGAATCGACAAGCACCGCCGAACCTTGGGTACGGGCGGCGACCATCGCCGAGTACAGGTCCGGCTTGTCCGTGACCGTGGTGGGTTTCGCGACCGTGGCCTTGGCCTTTGACACAGCTGCTGCCTGCGCCGATGTAGCCGGGAACACAGCAACCACCAGCGCCATCACGGTGGCAGCCAGGACGACTGTGCTGCCAGGTCGGGCACCGGGACGAAACAGCAGACGCGAACGCGGAACAGACATGAGGGGCCTCGACGGTGAGAGGGGGTCAACGCATGGACCAAACAGGTGGCCCCTGGCGCCCCCGCCCGCGGCCGATCAAGCTGCTAGCTGCACTGAGAGCATCTGCTACGCCTACGGGGGTGAACCGTGCCGAACCTGACAGACCCTGTCAAGCAAACACTCCGATCGACACGAGCCGTTCACCCAACCGGCCTACGAGCCCGAGTAGGGCTTCCTACCCGGGCGACTCGGTGGACGTCCAGACCCGATGCCCCGCAACGAGTCTAGGGACGGTGCCGATGCATCGTCCCGATAGGGCCATGGCCACCAGTTTG
>JANYIP010000043.1 GCA_025361995.1 Streptomycetales bacterium
CGCTGGTGGGCCACCTGCCCTACGACCCGGCCAGCCTGCGTCCGGGTGGCCTGCAGCTGTCCAGGATCCGCCGAGGTACCCGTGCGCTCGCGCAGACGGTCCTGACGGCCAGCCCGGTCACGGAGTCGGCGGCGTGAGACCGACAACCACGGCTGCGGACCGCCCGCCGCTGGTGGATCGGGTGCGATTGCGGCTCGCGCAGGAGTCTGCCCGATCTGGCGGTTTCGACACCGCAAGCGCTGAATCCACGCTGCTCTCCGAGGCTGCCCTGGTGGTGGATGCCGGTGCACTGGCCGAGCTGTCGGCCACCCTCTCGGCCGAACTCGTCGGAGCGGGTCCGCTGGAGCAACTGCTGGGACTGCCTGGTATCACCGATGTACTGGTCAACAGTGCCGACGATGTCTGGATCGATCGTGGCAACGGTCTCGAACCCGCCCCGGTGCGCTTCGGCTCGGACGCGTCGGTGCGGTCGCTGGCCACCCGCTTGGCGGCTCAGGCCGGTCGCCGACTGGACGATGCGGCACCCTTCGTCGATGCGGTGTTGCCTGACGGCACCCGGCTGCATGCGATCCTGCCGCCGTTGGTGTTGCACCCGGTGATCTCGCTGCGGGTGCTGGCCCGGCGACGGTTGTCCCTGCCCGATCTGGTGGAGCTGGGCATGTTCTCGCAGGACCTGGCTGACCTGCTCCGAGCGGTGATCGCGGCTCGGCTCACCATGCTGATCAGTGGCGGTACGGGGACCGGCAAGACCACCCTGCTGTCGGCCCTGCTGTCGCTCGCCGACCCGGGTGACCGCCTGCTGCTGGTCGAGGACGCCGCCGAGCTCGCCCCCGACCACCCGCACGTCGTCCGGCTCGAGGCCCGTCCGCCGAACCTCGAGGGCGCGGGCGCGGTGACGCTGCGCGACCTCGTGCGGCAGGCCCTGCGGATGCGACCCGATCGACTGGTGGTGGGCGAGGTCCGCGGCGCTGAGGTGGTCGACCTGCTCGCTGCCCTCAACACAGGCCACGACGGCGGTTTCGGGACGCTGCACGCCGGGTCGGCCAGTGACGTACCGGCCCGCCTCGAGGCGCTGGCATCGGCCGCGGGTCTTGACCAGGCGGCGCTGCACAGCCAGCTGGCCGCCGGTGTCGGCGCAGTTCTGCACCTGACGCGTGACACGGACGGCATGCGGCGTATCGCCGAGATCGGTGTTCCGCGCAGATCGGACACCGGGCTGGTCTCGATCGATGTGGCGTACGTCTTCCGTCGTACCGGCGAGGTCGTGGCCGGTCCTGCTGCCGACCGGCTGGCCGCCGCAGGCGTGGGTGGGTGATCTGGGTGCGGGCCGTGAACGGCGTGGCGATGGCGTGCGCCGGGCTGGCCTCGGCGGCGGCCGTGGTGCTCCTGCCCCCCCGAGGAAGCCGTCGACTGGTTCGGCTAGGTCGGGGCGAGCCGGCTCGCCGGCTCGATGCCGCGCTGCGCCAACACGTCGTTGCCGCCCGCAACCGGTTGCGACGCGCCCGGCTCGAGGAAGCAACTGCGGCGGCCGTCGTCGGGCTGGCTGATGCGTTGGCCGCTGAGCTGCTGGTCGGACGTCCGGCGATCCCTGCGCTCGTCCTGGCAGGTACGGCGATCGACGACCCGATGCTCGGACGCGCGGTGCGGCCGGTATTCGACCTGCTCGCCCTCGGCGGCGACGTCGCGGGTGCACTGACTGCCGCATCGGTGAACCCCGGCTGCCGGGGGCTCGGCTGGTTGGCTATCGCGTGGCAGGTGGCCGAGGGAAGCGGCGCCGGCCTGGCCGTCGCGGTCACACGCATCGCGGATGTGGCACGGGCCGAGGGTGAGCACCGGCGGGACGTACGTGCACAGCTGGCCGGCCCCCGTGCGACGGCGGCCCTGCTCGCGGTCCTGCCGCTGGTGGGCATACTGCTCGGCGTCGCGCTGGGTGCCGACCCGTTGGCGATCCTGCTGGGCACTCCCGGCGGTCTCGCGTGCCTGGTCGTCGGCCTGGGGCTCGAGATGGCTGGCCTGCGCTGGACCAGCCGGCTCGCAGCGGCGGCGGAGCGAGCCGCGTGACCGGGCCGACTGTTCCGGTCATGGTGGCCGCGGTCTGCAGTGGTGTCGCCATCGCCGTGTGGCCACGCGATCGAGCGATCCTTCGGCTGGCCCACCTGACCGCTGACGCAGTGCGACCGGGGGCGCCCACGCGCCGCTTCACCCTCCCGCCACGCGCCCGGGCCCGGCTGGCAGGGGGCGTCGCGGCGCTGGCTGCGGCTCTGCTGCTGGGAGGGACGACGGGGCTGACGGCGGCGGCCCTGCTCGCCGTCGGCGTGCCACACCTCGTAGGCCGGCTGGAGCCCGAGGGGGCCCGCCGCGACCGC
>JANYIP010000057.1 GCA_025361995.1 Streptomycetales bacterium
CCTTCGTGCCCTGACGTCGCTACTTCTCAGAGCGGATCAGAATCCTGATCCGAGCCGGTCGATCAGGAAGACGGCCAAGCTGCCTGGATCGCGTCCAGAACCGCCTGGGTGTCCTTGTTCTCCGCGAACCACGCGGTCATCTGCTTCCACTCAGCACCCGCGCCCACGGCCGACGGCATCGCGTCTGAGGCGTCGAAGCGGAAGGTTGCCTTCGGGTCCGTCAGCTGCGCGTACGACAGCTTGTCGACCGGGTCCGTGTAGGCAGTCGGGTCAACCTTGTTGTTGGCCGACACCCATCCGGGTGCAACCTTGACGCGGCTGGTGGCCCACTCGCCGGAGGACAGGTACGTCTGCACGGCCTGTACCTCAGGACGGTTGGAGAAGGCGGTGACGAACTCGCCGCCACCCTCGACCGGGTCACCGAACTGACCCATCGACGGCAGGTAGAACGCGAACACGTCGCCGTCGGGCGCAACCTTGGTCCCCGCCGGGAACTGGGCCTCGTAGAACGACGCCTGCTGAAGCATCCAACACTGCTGCTTCAAGATCGGCTGGCCTGCGTCCTGGAAGGTGGTGGTGGCGATGCTCTGCACGCCGCCGAAGCCACCGTTGACCCATGCTGGGTTCTTCATCCAGCCGGCCACGGTGTCCATGGCCGCCTTGACCTTCGGGTCGTTGAACTTGAGGGTGTTCGCGATCCACTGGTCGTAGACGTCGCCGCCGTACATGCGCAGCATGACCTCTTCGAGCCAGTCCGTGGCCGGCCAGCCGGTCGCGGTGCCGGAGGCGATCCCACCGCACCACGGCTTGCCGTTCTTGCCCGCTGCGGCGATCTTGGCCGAAAGCGCCATCAGGTCGTTCCAGGTGGTGGGCACGGTGTACCCAGCGGCCGCGAACTCCTTCGGCGAGTACCACACCAAGGACTTGGCGTTGGAGCTCATCGGAGCCGCGTAGAACGTCCCGTTGACCGTTCCGTAGGTCTTCCAGGCCGCGTTCCAGTCGTTGGTCACGTTGTCCACGACGCCCTGCGGCGGCTTGGCAACCTTGCCTGTGGAGACCATCTTCGCGAGCAGGCCGGGCTGCGGGATGACGGCGAGGTCAGGTGCGTTGCCACCGGAGACCCGGACACCGAGCTGTGACTCGAAGTCGTTGGAGCCCTCGTACTTGATGGTGATGCCCGTGCAGCTGCTGAACTCGGCCCACGACTTCTGGAGCGAGTCGGACTCCGGGCTGAGGATCGAGGCGAACATGGTCACGGTCTTACCCGAGTGACCCATGTACTTGGAGTACGCCGTACAGGCCGGGTTGACCGAGGCCCCCGCTGTGCTTGAAGTACCGCTGGAGCTACTCGAACAGGACGCGATGAGCAGTGACGCCGTCACCGCCGTCCCGATGAGCGCGACGCCGCGGGTGCGCGCACGTGCAGTCATGGACTCTCCCTTTGCACTAAGGACGCGTGCCGGGCATCCGGCAGGCTGTAAACGCTGAGATGCTTGCGCGTTTCTAGGCCTTAGAGCAAGGGCTTCGGGAGGTTTTTCGGGTTGGTTCGGTTACAGTTTCGCAACGGCCCGTTCACCACCGTGACATCGCAGCCCCGTTCAAGCAAGACTGTGGTCGCGCTCCCACGGCTGACGTGTGGCGACGTTGGGTCATCAGGAGGAAAATGGCCTGCAAGCGGTTGCGGCAGCACGCCCTTCTGCCTTGCAAGTCGTTACATCCGACCTCTCACCAGGAGCGTCCGTGGCACCGCCTCAGCGCTCCCACGAGCCGCAGGGAACCCATCCGGACCAGGTCTGGGGCGAGCCTGAGTTCCTGGGTGCCAGCGCCGGGGCCGCCCCCTCCCGGGTCGGCAGTGCCATCAGGGGACGTTTCCCGCACCGGTACCGTCGCCCGCTCGTTGCCCTGCTCCTCGCCACCTGTCTGGGCGCGTGGTGGGCCGACCAGCACCGTCGCAGCGACGAGTTCACCGCGCTGATCACGTCCGCCCAGCACGGCCAGAGCGTCGTCGACGACTCCGACCGGCGTGTCGCGTCCATGATCGAGTACGTCTCGCCGCTGCTGCACGCCGCACGTACTCCCCCGGACGTACGTGCGGGGCTGGACCAGATCGTCCACGCCTCGGCCGTGCAAGCCGCGAAGAACCTGCGGGCCGCCGCCGCCCAGGTCGCTGCGGTGCCGGTCTGGGGATGGCACCCCGACCAGATCGCCGCCCGCGACGCGTACGTGAAGGATCTGCGGACGCGAGCCGCCTACTACGACCTCTTCCTCGCGCCCGGGAGCGGGGAGCCGGGGACCGCGCAACCCGTCAGCATCGAGACCGGGTGGGCGACGGCGCGGCTGGCGTTCCTCGCGGCGGCGACGAGCGCCGGGCAACGGACCCAGGTCGACCAGATGCTGACGAAGTGATTCAGACGCGCTGGTCCTTGCGCTTCTCAGACCACCTGGTGCAGCCAGCGGACCGGGGCGCCCTCGCCGGCCCAGCGGAACGTCTCGAGCTCGTCGTCCCACGGCTGTCCGAGCAGCTTCCCCAGAGTCTCGTCGAACGACGTACCCGTCGCTGCGGCCGTCAGCATCGCCGCGCGCAACCGGTCCTCCGGCACCATCAGGTCGCCGTGCACCCCGGTGATCGCGTGAAAGAGCCCGAGCGACGGCGTGTAGGAGTAGCGGGCGCCCTCGTTGCCCTGGCTGGGTTCCTCGGTCACCTCGTAGCGGACCTGGGCCCAGCCGCGCAGCGCCGAGGCGAGCTGGGCCGACATGCCGGCGTCGCCCTGCCAGGACAGCTCGGCACGCCACAGGCCCGGCTCAGCGGGTTGGGGGGTCCAGTCCAGCGTCACTCGCATGCCAAGAACCCCTGCCAGCGCCCATTCGATGTGCGGGCACAGCGCAGAGGCCGTCGAGTGGATGTACACCACGCCACGAGTCGGCACCGGATTCTCCTGTCGGTCGGTCGAGGGTCGCCTTCCCCAGCTACCTCGGAACCGCACCGCACCGGTCATCCAGAACCAATAGCCGCATTCTGCCCCATCCGTACCAGAATCGGAAGGAGGCCACGCCTCGGTAGGCTCGGGCGTTTCACCGGGGCGGTAGCTCAGCTGGTCAGAGCAGGGGACTCATAATCCCTGGGTCGTGGGTTCGAGCCCCACCCGCCCCACTTCATCGCCGCACCCAGCCGCCCCAACCAGCCGCCCCAACCTCGCCGGAACGGGCACGGCGCAGGGGTGCATCTGTCCCACCGCGAGTGTCGACATCATGCCAGGGCAGACGAACCCGGCGACGCCGATTGGGGGGCGGCTCGAGAGGCGGTCGTCGACAACGCCCCCGTAGTCGCACCGACTTGTTGATCATGGAGTAGTTGCCCCTGGTTCATGATCCACAAGGGCAACGAGTCCATGATCAACGTGGGGGGGTTGCCGTGAACTCGCCGAGTCGGGCTCGGCGCCCCGGCCCGGTCCGAGGCGTTTCTCAGCTGGGGCGCGGACGCGCAAACGGATCGGCTCTCGGTGCCCGCCCGACGTCCGCACGCGGGCAGCTGGCAAGGGTCAGCCCGATCCACGAGAGCGCGTCGTCGCAGAGCTTGTCGACGTTCCAGCTGAGCTCGGCGCCATCGGGAGTGATGGTCACCCTGTACAAGGTGATCTGATGACGTGCGGGCGCGTCGTACATGACTCCGATGGAACCCACGAGCCGGGCCGTCCCACGTTGGCCGTGCTCACCGTTCCAGGGCTGGTCGAACCGCTGCCAGAGCGACGTGCTCACGTTCCACACCCCGCCCAGGCTGACGTCCTGCCGGTTCAGCTCCGCTGTCACACGAGCAGCGCCGCGACCATCGAGGACAGCGCCAGGGCGCAGGATGCTCTCGTCGCCGCTCGGGACGGTCATGGGCCACGGATCGACCCGATCGGCCCCTTTCTTGAGCCGCCCCGTGCCGCCTGTTCTTGAGCGCTGGTCAGCGAGCACTTGTCAGAGTGCCGGGCGCTGCCTCCGCTGCCGGTCGGAGTAAGCAAAGGCTTAGTTCGCCGTCGCATCGACCCGACAACAGTCGTACAGTGACAAGGACGAGCAGACCGGCCGAAGGGACACTGACCATGGGCGAGCGGCAGGACGACGCGGTCGAGGTTCTTCGAGCAGTGTGGGCGGCCGACGGCACGACCGGCACCGATCTCGACGACCTGATCCCGGCCAAGGCCTGCAAGAACATGAAGCATGTCAGCTTCGACGGCATGGCCGACCCGGGCAGCGACCTGCGCGACGCCTGGCGCGACCGGCTCGAGCGCGAAGGCAAGCTGAACAAGACCGGCGGGTCGGGCCGCGACCTGGTCTTCGGCACAGCTTCACCACACTCAGCGTCAACAAGGTCAGCATCACCAAACTCAGCGCCCACCATCTGACGGGACCAAGCGCGGCCTGACACGTCAGCCTGCCGACGGCGAGGAGCGCTGGATGGAACGCCCGGAGACCGTCGCGGCGCTGACCGACGTGCTGCGCGAGGGTGGGTACCTGGCTGACCGCGGCCTGTCCACGGCGCTGTTCGTCGCGATCTCCCTGAACCGTCCGATGTTGCTCGAGGGCGAGGTGGGCGTCGGCAAGACCGAGG
>JANYIP010000111.1 GCA_025361995.1 Streptomycetales bacterium
GCCGCCACCGCGGTCCCGCCGCAGTGCGCGACGTGTGGTCGTCACGCTCCCGGCCGTCGAGCGGTCCCGGGAGCCGGTTTCATGATCGACTTCGAGCGCGTGACGATCACGTACGCCGATGCCGACGTGCCGGTGCTGCGCGCGGTGGAACTGCACATCGGCGAGGGCGAGCTCTGCCTTGTCATCGGCCCGACCGGCGTGGGCAAGTCGACGCTGCTTGGCGCCATGAACGGCCTCGTCCCGCACTTCACCGGCGGCACGCTGGACGGCCGCGTCCTGGTCGCCGGCCGCGACACCGCCACCCACCGGCCGCGCGAGCTCGCAGACGTCGTCGGCGTCGTGGGACAGGACCCGTTGGCCGGCTTCACCACCGACACCGTCGAGGAGGAGCTCGCGTACGGGATGGAGCAGCTCGCCGTCCCCCCGAGCATCATGCGCAAGCGGGTCGAAGAGACCCTCGACCTCCTCGGCCTCGCGGAGCTGCGCGACTGTCCGCTGCACGAGCTGTCCGGCGGTCAGCAGCAGCGGGTCGCGATCGGGTCCGTGCTCACCGCCAACCCGCGCATCCTGGTCCTGGACGAGCCGACGTCGGCGCTGGACCCCACTGCCGCCGAGGACGTGCTGGCAGCCGTCACCCGACTGGTCCACGACCTCGGCATCACGGTCGTCCTGGCCGAGCACCGGCTCGAACGGGTCGTCCAGTACGCCGACACCGTCGTCGAGGTACGCCCCGACGGCACCGTCCGCTACGGCAAGCCCGCCGAGGTGCTGGACACGAGCCGGGTCGCGCCGCCGGTGGTCCAGCTGGGCCGGCTGGTCGGCTGGGACCCCGTCCCGTTGACCGTGCGCGACGCCCGCCGCCTGGCCCCGAGCCTGCGCGAGCGCGTCGGTCCACCGGGACCGGCCCACCAGCGGTGTCCAGGGGCTGCCGGCACGCTGCTGACCGCGCGCAAGATCCTGGTCCGCTACGGGGACCTGGTCGCCGTCAACGAGGTGGACATCGACCTGCGTGCCGGCGAGGTGACCGCGCTGATGGGCCGCAACGGCTCCGGCAAGTCCTCGCTGCTGTGGGCGCTGCAGGGGGCGGGGCCCCGGCAGGGCGGTTCGGTGGACGTGGGTGGACTCGACCCGAGGACGGTCCCGCTCGCCAGCGCCCGTCGCGCGGTCGGCCTGGTCCCGCAGACCCCGACCGACCTGCTATACCTCGACACCGTCGCCGCTGAGCTGGCCCAGGCCGACCATGAGTCCGCCGAGTCCGCCGAGTCCGGGGAGTCGGTCCCGTCGGCCGACGCGATCCTCGAGACGCTGGTCCCCGGTGTCGACCGCGGGCAGAACCCGCGGGACCTCTCGGAGGGCCAGCGGCTCGCGCTCGTGCTGGCGATCCAGCTCCGCGCCGCGCCCAAGGTGGTGCTCCTCGACGAGCCGACGCGGGGGCTGGACTACAAGGCGAAGACCGCCCTCATCGGCGTGGTCGACCAACTCGTGGCGTCTGGTCACAGCGTCCTGATCTCGACCCACGACGTCGAGTTCGCGGCTGCCGCCTCGGACCGGGTGGTCGTGATGGCCGACGGTGACATCGTCGCGGACGGGAGCACCACCGAGATCCTGACGGCGTCGCCCGCGTTCGCCCCGCAGGTCGCCAAGATCATGGCGCCGCAGCCCTACCTCACGGTCGGGCAGATCGCCGCGGCACTGGACGGGGCGTCGTGACTCCGGCTGTACGGGTCACCAAGCGTTCGGCCTTCGCCGTGACCGCCGCATCGATCGTCGGTGTGGTCGCGTTCGGGTGGCCGTTCGTCCTGGCACCAGGCCGGCTCGGTGGTTCGGTCGCCCCACCGCTGATCTTCGGGCTGCTGCTCGTCCTGGTCCTGGCCATCGTCTTCGCCGAGCTGGCGGACGGCGGGATCGACGCCAAGGCGATCGCGATGCTCGGCGTGCTCTCGGCGTTCGGTGCTGCGTTGCGTCCGCTGGGTGCGGGGACCGCCGGCCTGGAGATGGTGTTCTTCGTCATCGTCCTGGCTGGCCGCGTCTTCGGCCCGGGCTTCGGCTTCGCGCTGGGCTGCACCACGCTGTTCTCGTCTGCGCTGATCACCGGCGGCGTCGGCCCGTGGCTGCCGTACCAGATGTTCGGTGCTGCCTGGGTGGGGCTCTTCGCCGGCCTGCTGCCGCACTGTCGAGGCCGGGTCGAGATCTGGCTGCTCGCCGCGTACGGAGCGCTGTCGGGGTACTTCTTCGGCTTCCTGCTGAACCTGTCGTTCTGGCCTTTCGCTGTGGACCGGACCAGCTCGATCGCGTACCTGCCGGGTGCCTCCTTTGTCGAGCAGTGGCGCCGCTACCTGCTCTTCGACACGACCACGTCTCTCGGATGGGACACCGGGCGGGCGGTGACCAACTTCGTGTGCATCCTGCTGGTCGGGCCGGCGGCGCTGATCACGTTCCGCCGGGCTGCGCGCAAGGCTGCCTTCCACCCGTTGGTGGTCCTGTCCACCCCCTCGGACGCCACCGCTAGCTGACGTCTTCGGCAGCCGGGATCAGCAGCGTGAAGACGGTCGACGGCGTGGTCCTGGTCAGCAGCAGCCGCCCGCCCTGCGACTGAGCGAGGTCGCGCGCCAGCGCCAGCCCGATCCCGTGGCCCGGCGCGGGGGAGGACCCGGAGATGCCGCGCTCGAAGATGTCCAGGGTGCCCTGCGAGAGCCCGTTGCCCTCGTCCACGACGTCGACGGCCACCGCGCCGCCGGCGTCCCGGACCGACACCGTGATCCGGCCGGAGCCGTGTCGCAGCGCGTTGTCCACCAGGACGTCGACCACTTGGCCGACCACTGCCGCGGATGCGTAGACCAGCGGGATCTCGGGCTCGCTCTCGAGCCGCAGCTCGCGGCCGGCGGCGGTCGCGGCGGTGGTCCAGCGCTGCTGCAGACCCTCGAACTGGCCGTCCAGCGGCCCGCTCGAGCCGGCGGGCGAGCCCGCTCCACGTGCCAGCAGCAGAAGGTCCTCGATGGTCCGCTCCAGCTCGTCCGCGAGCCCCATCGCCGGCCCGAGGTCCGCGCCCGGATGGCCGAGGGCGGCCTCCAGCTCCAGTCGCAGGGCCGTCAGCGGCGTACGCAGCTGGTGCGAGGCGTTGGCGGAGAAGGACCGCTCGCGGGCGATCAGCGCGCCGAGCCGGGCAGCGGTGACGTTGAGCGCGTCGGCGGTCTGGTCGATCTCGGGGACGTCGCTGCCCTGGGCCCGGGCGGAGAAGTCGCCCTCGCCGAGGGCGTGCGCGGTGCGAGCCACCGACTGCAGCGGTGTGGCAAGCAGCCGGGCCTGCCGGCGCGCGAGGATGACGGCTGTTGCCACCGCGACTGCTGCCAGACCGACCATGGCGGCCCAGGTGGCCAGGACCCGCTGCCAGAGCGACCACAGCGGTGTCGAAGCACGCACCACGGCGATCACCTCGTCGCCGGAGTAGACCGGGATGGTCTCCACGATCTGGCCGCTCGAGCTGCCCTGGACGGGTTCGCCCCGCAGCGACCGGGCGACCTGCCTGCCGCCCGCAGCCGGACCCTGTCCGGTGGCCAGCTGCCCGGTCGGCCGGTACAGCCCCACCTCGATGTCGGTCTCGGTGTCGGGCATCTTGGCCGGCTCGCCCTCGCCGAATCCGGGGCCGACCGTGGCCGCGGCGACCACTGCTGCGCGCTCGAGCTCGGCCCGCTCGTCCGACAGGAAGAAGAGGTAGACCGCGGCGGCCAGTGGCAGCGCGAACAAGATGATCGCCACCGACGTGACCCTCATCGCGACTGAGACGATGCGCTGGCGCACCTGGCTGCCTCCTGAGTTAACCGTCCGTTTGCCTAGCGCGCCGGTCCTGCTGACCTGCCGACCCTTAGTGTCTGACGGAAATGGACCATCTCAGCTTCTTGCAGGCCATCGTCATCGGGTTTGTCCAAGGCATCACCGAGCTGTTCCCCGTCTCCAGCCTGGGCCACTCCGTGCTCGTCCCGGCCTGGTTCGGTGGAAGCTGGCAGAACCTGGTCACCCAGGAGTCCTCGCCCGAGTCGCCGTACCTGGCGTTCATCGTCGGGCTGCACGTCGCGACCGCGCTCGCACTGCTGGTCCTCTTTCGTCGGGACTGGATCGCCATCATCGGTGGCTTCGTGACGTCGATCAGGTACCGGCGCATCGAGACGACGTCGGAGCGGCTGGCCTGGCTCATCGTGATCGCCACCGTACCCGTCGGCATCGCCGGCCTGCTCCTCGAGCACCTGCTGCGCACCGTGTTCGCCAAACCGTTGGCATCAGCCATCTTCCTGATCGTGAACGGTCTCGTCCTCTTTGCCGGGGAGCGGTTGCGACGGCGGACCCCGGCCATCGCGCCGGTCCTGCCCGACGGCGCCGGCGAGCTCGAGACCGACGACGAGATCGTGCACAAAGTACGTCCGCGCGACGCCGTCTGGATCGGCACGCTGCAGATCGGTGCACTCTTCGCCGGGATCTCGCGCTCCGGCGTCACCATGGTGGGCGGCTTGCTGCGCGGCCTCTCCCACGAGGAGGCGGTGCGGTTCGCCTTCCTCCTGGCGACCCCAGTCATCTTTGCGGCCGGCGTCTACAAGGTGCCCGACCTCTTCGGCCCGCTGGGCAACGGAATCCGTGGACAGGTGCTCGCCGGGAGCGTGGTCGCGTTCGCGGCCTCGTTCTTCGCCGCAAGCTTCCTGGTGCGCTGGTTCCGGACCCGGACGTTGACGCCGTTTGCCGTGTACTGCCTCGTGGTCGGGCTGGCGTCAGTCGTGCGCTTCGCCTGACGCGTCAGCTGCTCTCCAGCCGGTAGCCGTGGCCGCGCAACGTCGCGATGACCGGCGCCGGGCTGCCGTCCGCAGTGGCCGCGGCGCCGAGCTTGCGGCGCAGGGCGGCGATGTGGACGTCGAGTGTTTTCGTCGAGCCGAACCAGTTCTCGTCCCACACGTCGGACATCAGCTGCTCGCGGGTCAGCGCCTTGCCGGGGTCGCGGGCGAGCCGGGCGAGCAGGTCGAACTCCTTGGTACGCAACGGGACCTCGACCTCACCGACGGCGCAGGTACGCGCCGACAGGTCGACCCGTAGCGACCCCAGGCGGACCGGTGTCGCGCGGTCGTCGGTCGGCGCCATCCGGCGCAGGTGCGCGCGTACCCGGGCGAGCAGCTCGACCATTCCGAAGGGCTTGGTCAGGTAGTCGTCGGCCCCGCTCTCGAGGCCCGCGACCACGTCCATCTCGTCGCGGCGGGCAGTCAGCATGACGATCACGGTGGAAGGCTGGACCAGACGCAGCTCGCGGCTCAGCTCGACGCCGTCCAGGTCGGGCAGCCCGAGGTCGAGCATGATCAGGTCGAAGCCGGCGATGACGCACTGCTGCAGCGCGCCGCGTGCGGTCCGCTCCCACACCACTTCGTAGCCGTTGGCGCGCAGACCGGACTCGAGCAGCCGACCGATCGGCTCGTCGTCCTCGACGACCAGGATGCGCGGCACCTGATCACCTTAGTTGACTCCGCCGATAGACCCATCCGGGTGAACGGCGGCTCCGAACTGTCTGGCATGAGGCAAGCCTTGGCGCGTCGGTCAGCGGTGACGGCGATCCTCGTGGCTGCGTGCGGGTTGGGTCTGTCCCAGGGCCCGGCCAGTGCTGACCCGGCAGCGGCGGTGCGGCCGATCTCCACCGCGGACATCCTGTTCCGCGCGTCGATCTGGGTCGAGGTCCAGGTGCCGTACAGCCAGCACGCCAGTGCTCCGGACGCCACCGGCCGGAAGTACCGGACAGACTGCTCGGGGTTCATCTCGATGGCGTGGGGACTGGCGCGCTCGCTGACGACGCTGACGCTGCCCGACGTGTCGACGGCGGTCGCCCCGGTGGGCGACTACGCCGCCGTCCGACCCGGTGACATGCTCGACAGCACCACGGCCCGGCACGCGGTCCTCTTCGTACGGTGGGCCGACCGGGCGCACACGACCGCCGTCGTTATGGAAGAGCCGCACCCTGGGGCGGTGGCCCGTATCGACTCCAGCTACTACACGACGACCCTGCTGGCCGCGCAGGGCTTCGTTGCGTACCGGTACGACCATGTGCGCTCGTCCGACCAAAGGGATCAGTCTCGACTCGTGAAACCAGCTGTTCCGGTCGCGGCCCAGGTGGTCACCGCACTGGGCGCGGAGGTCACCGCCACGGACACCGACAGCGGCAGTGCGCTGAACCGGCTGCTCAAGGTCCTCAGTCGCGGTGGCGGCCTGACGGCACTCGTCCGGTCTGGCTAGGCGCCGGTGGCCGCCGCGCTGTCCGCCTCGGCGACGGCCTCGTGCTGCACGCGTGCAGCGTGGACCCGGGCGTGCGCGATCGCCTCCGGGGTACCACCGAACACGTGCCGCTCGTGCGCCAGTCCGTCGTACACGCCGAGCTGCCGCAGGACGTGCGTGTGCACCGGGCGTACGCCGGAGAGCAGCACCGTGGTCCCGCGCGCCTCGAGCCGTTTCACGGTGTCGGCCAGGACCGAGGCGCAGGTGGCGTCGAGGCTGGCGATGCGCGACATGCGCAGCACGACGACGCGTACGTCGCTCACCTCGGACAGCTCCAGCAGGAACGTGTGAGCGGCGCCGAAGAACAGCGGTCCGTCCAGCCGGTACGCCACGATGTGCTCCGCCAGCAGCTCCTGCTCCTCGGCGTCGTGGTCGCCCACGTCGAGCGGGACCTCTTCGACCCGGACCGCACCGGCCATCTGCTTCAGCGCCACCACTCCGGCGACCACCAGACCGAGGATCACCGCGGTCACGAGGTCGAACGCCACGGTGGCCACCGCGGTGACCACCAGGACGGCGGCGTCCCCGCGGGTCGCGCGCAGCAGGGCCGCGAGGCTGGACACCTCGATCATCTGGACGGCGGTCGCCAGGAGCACCCCGGCGAGCGCAGCCAGCGGGATCGTCGATACCCAGCGCGCGGCGACGCCCATGATCAGCAGCAGGACGACCGAGTGGGTCAGTGCTGCCAGCCGGGACCGTCCACCTGAGCGTACGTTCACCGCGGTCCGCGCGATCGCCGCCGTCGCCGGGATGCCGCCGAACAGCGGCGCCGCGAGGTTGGCCAAGCCCTGGCCGAAGAGCTCGCGGTTCGGGTCGTGGCGCTCGCCGACGGTCATGCCGTCAGCCACGGTGGCGCACAGCAGGCTTTCCAGCGAGGCGAGGGCGGCCACGGCCACGGCGGGGACCATCAGCGCGCCCAGGTGCGCCATCGGGACGGTCGGTACGTGCGGCAGCGGTACGTAGCGCATCGAGCGCCCGGCTCCGACGTACGCGAGGACCAGCAGCACCAGCCCGGCGAGCATCCCGACGACGGGAACCCCGCCGCTGCCGTACAGTGCAACGATCGGGACCAGCACGACCGTCATCGCACCGGTAGGCCCAGAGACCTGCAGGTTGCTCCCGCCGAAGAAGGCCGCCACGGCGCCTGCGACAACCGCGGTGACCAGGCCGGCGGCCGCGCCGACGCCGGAGGTGATCCCGAACGCGAGCGCGAGCGGCAGGGCGACGACGGCGACGGTCACGCCGGCCAGGAGGTCGCGCTTGGGTTTGCGGCGAACGGGGGCGAAGTCCGCTCGGCGGGGGAGCAGGGCTTTCGTACGCGTCAGTGCTGAGGCGAGTCCCTCGCGGATCACCGTCGTCGCTGTCGTCGCGGTCACGCCCGGGCCGAGCGCATCGGTGTCAGCGACCGCTTGAGCGCGTGCTGGTCGTCGATGATGCCGCGCAAGATCGTGCGGCCGGTCAGCAGCAGATCGCGTACCGCAGGGACGCTGAGGGAGTAGACGACCTCGGCTCCGTCGCGGGACTGGAGGACCAGGCCGGCCCGGCGCAGGACTGCGAGCTGCTGGGACAGGTTGCTCGGCTCGATC
>JANYIP010000141.1 GCA_025361995.1 Streptomycetales bacterium
GGTGGCCACCGGCGTCCTGACGGTCGCGGTCGCCGCCGTGACCGTGGTCTGGCTGAACCGGTCACCGGCATCCTTGCCCCCCGCGGCGGTGCGGGTCGACGCGTACTTCTGCCAGCCGGCGGACGTGCCGGCGCCCTGCGCAGCCCCCGCGACCCCGGCCCAGCGATCCGCCGGGCAGGCCGCCGCCCGAGCCCTGCCCGGGGTCACGGCCGTCCGGTACATCTCCCAGCAGCAGGCGTACACCGAGTTCGAGCAGCAGTTCGCCGGCAAGCCGGTCGCCGCAACCGTCACCGTCGCCCAGCTCCCCGACTCCCTTCGTGTCACGGTGTCGAGCACCGGCGCCGCGCAGTCCGTGGCCAGCAGCCTCGCCGCGCTGCCCGGGGTCGCCTCAGCTCATGCGGCCGTCCCCCCGACCAGCGCCTCCGTCCCCGGGTCCGGCTAGCCACCGAGCCCTAGTGCGGGCAGCTCACCGCAACCAGCCGGTCCAGGGCACGGACAAGGCTCGTGTCGGCGCCGAAACCGCCGGTGGGACTCAGCACGACCCCATCGATCTGGCCGGTCGGTGCCACGGCACAGTCGGACACCGTGACCCGGATCTCCACCGCGACCTTGGCTCCCGGGGCGATCGGCGGCACGGTCGACGGGGTGATCGCAGCAGCGAACCCGTCCGCGGCGAAGGTGACGCTCGTGGCTCCGGACACCGAGGGCCCTTGGTTGAGCAGGACGATGCTGACCAGCAGGACGCGGCCGACCAGCTGGGTGACCACGTCCCCGGTGGGGAACACCTCGTTCGCGACCGAGGAGGCGACCTGGCTGCAGGCGCCGAAGACCGTGGTGTCCCAGACCCCGCGGTTGAGGACCGGGACGCCCTGCTCCGTGACCGTGCCGTCCGGTGCGCGCAGGCGCAGCCGTACCTTCGGCAGCGTCAGCGCCGTCGTCGTTCCGTCCGTGGCGCAGTCGAACACACCCGGGAAGTCGATGATGGCCGACTCGTGCGGGGCCAGCGACGTCTGTGCGGCCTTGGCGACCGGAACCCCGCCCCATGACGCGCTCACCACCTGGACGCGCCCTGGGCTGGTGTTGACCAGGATCACCGACCACGCGGCCTCCTGCTCGGCAGGATTGCTGACATTGGTGGTGAAGCTCCCCGCGAGCAGCGCGAACGTGACGGCGGCGGTGTGCGCATCGCGGGCGCTGGTGCGGTGCCGCTGCCACTGGTCGCCTCCCCACCAGCCCCCGACCCCGAGCACGACTACGGCGATGAGGGCGGTCGTCAGCGCCACCACGCGCGGCGATCGCGCGGACCGGCCGTCGTCGCTGCCGACGACGTCCGCGGGGTCGCTGCTCGACAACAGCTCCGGCTCGCTCACCCGCGCGATCCTAGGGGCCGCTAGCCGGTCAGGGCTCCAGGGCATGCAACCTCGCAACCTAGGCACCCGTCCTCACCCTGTGACCGGGCGGACAGCCGTCGACCCGGCGCAGGGCCCGAGACCCGGGCCACGGCGGAGCGGAAGGTGCGTGGACCGAGCCGAGTTCGAGCAGCTGTTCGCCGAGCGCATGGTTCCCCTGCGCCGGACCGCGTACCTGCTCTGCGGCGACTGGCACCGCGCCGAGGACCTCGTACAGACCACGTTCGCCCGGATGTACGCCGCCCGGACCCGGGTCCGTGACCCGGGTGCCGCCGAGGCGTACCTGCGACGCACCCTCCTGCACGCCCACCTCGACAACAGCCGGCGGAGGTGGCGGGGAGAGGTCGCGACCGACGTGCTGCCCGAGACGGCCACCGCCGGGAGCGATGGGCAGACCGACGACCGCCTCCCGCTGGCCGCAGGGCTCGCACGGGTACCGCCGAGGCAACGCGCCTGCCTGGTGCTGAGGTACTTCGACGACTGCTCTGTCGAGGAGACGGCCCGAGCCCTGGGCTGCTCCGAGGGCACCGTCAAGAGCAACACCGCGCGCGGTCTCGTCGCGCTCCGTACGGCGCTCGGCTCCGCCTTCCTCGAGCCGGCAGCAGCAACCACCCGAGAGGACCTGACATGAATTCGACGAAGCCGACGTCCGCCACGCCCTGAGGACACTGGTCGCCGACGAGCCCGAGCTGGGCGTCCGCCTGGACCACGTGGTCCGCGACGGCCAGCGCCTGCGCCTGCGGCGCCGTTCGGCGCTCCTCGGTACGCCGGTCAGTGTGCTCGCGCTCGAACGGTGACCAGCGGTGCGGCCGCGACTCTCGAAGACGTCGTCCGACAGGCGAGCCCGGCGGGCTGGACGTTCGTGTTCGACGACGCCGAGTGGGCGTCCATCCGGACCGGCATCACCGCTACTGTCAACGACGGGACCGCCGACGGGTACCTGAGCCTGGCCTCCACCGGTCAGCTCGGGATGCTGACGGTCCACCCCTGCACCGACTCCGAGTTTCGCCAGGGGCGACCTGCACGGAGACCAGGCGCTCCGACGGCTCGTTCCTGACCCTGCGCGGTCTGGTCGACGCCGACGGTGTGGAGACGATCCTGGTCTCCATCACGCGCAAGAACGGCACGGGGACCTTTGCGGAGGCCGGCAACTACGTGCTGCCGCCGGAGCCAGCCTCGAGGACCCTGGTCACGGCCGGACAGAAGGACGTGTCGGGCCCCGAGATCACCCGGCCCGATCCCAGCTACACGGTCGCCCAGCTCACCGCGCTGGTCGAGGCCGTCGACGCGGCCGCCATCCGCTGACTCAGGCGCCGGAGCCCGGCGGCGAGGTGGGCGCCGCGGCGCCGTCCGGCCGCTGCGCCGGTCCCCCGGGTCCTGGCCCGCGCCACGCCCCGGCTGTGGGCAGCCCGTCCATGACGTCGTCGGCGGTCACGGTGCCACCGACCTTGGTGCCCTCGACGCGCACCGTGTCGCCGACCGCCACGTCCGCGACCTTGGCCCCAGCGCCCTTTTTGCCGACCCGGGTGCTCGAGCCGATCACGTACGTCGCGGTGAACCCGTCCGAGCTCGTGACAGTGACCGAGGTCGCGGTCACGGCCGTGACCTTGCCGGACTGCTCGTCGATCGTCACCACCTTGGTGCCCTGCTGGACGACCTCCTCGCTGTGCAGCAGCTGGCCGTACTCCCGCCCGCCCGGCCCGCCGAAGCCACGTGCCCCGCCCGGCCCGCCGAAGCCGCCGGGGCCGCCGAAGTGCCCAGGGCCGTTCGGTCCGCCGGTCGGGCGCCCGCTCGGCGACGCCGAGGGGCTCGGGGTCGACGCCGAGGCCGAGGCAGAGATAGCCACCCCGATCACAACGGCCAGCGCTCCGGCTGCGACAGCAGTGGCGATGACGGCGGGCTTGCGAGGTCCGAGCTTCATGGGGAACTCCTGGATCGATGTCGAGGCGAGCGGACGACGGACGTCCGGCGCCTCTCCAGGATGCGCTCGGCTCAGCCCAGACGCAGCCGCTCGTACCTTCGAATCACCTGTGAATCCCGCGGCCACGCCCTCGTTGATCATGGACTAGTTGCCCATGTCGATCATGGAACTGGGGCAACTAGTCCATGATCAACGAGGTGCGTACGTGAGGCCGGGGAAGCTCGTCGAGATGCGGGTACCCGCGGTGCCGGCCAGGATCGCGGGCAGGTCCTCCAGGGCGCCGATCGCCGCCACTTTCCCCGACCGACGGGCGAACGCGCAGGCAGCCTCGACCTTGGGCCCCATCGAACCGGCGGGGAACGCCAGGGCCTCGACGGCGTCCGGGTGGGCGTCGGCGATCTGTCGCTGCCCCGGCGTCCCCCAGTCGACGAAGACGCCCGCCGCGTCCGTGACGATCACCAGGCGGTCCGCCCCGACGTCGTGGGCCAGCACCGCGCTCGAGCGGTCCTTGTCGATGACGGCCTCGACGCCGACGAGCTGGCGCGTACCAGCCCGGTACATGGTGGGGATCCCGCCGCCGCCCGTGCACACGACCACCGAGCCGTGCTCGAGCAGCCACTGGATCGGCCTGATCTCGAAGATCCGCCGCGGCAGTGGGGAGGGCACCACCCGTCGCCACGCGTTGCCGTCCGCCTTGACCACCCAGCCCTTGTCGGCAGCCCGCGCCCGTGCCTCAGCCTCGGTGTACACCGGCCCGACGAACTTGGTCGGGTTGGCAAATGCCGGGTCGTCCGGGTCGACCTCGGTCATCGTCAGGACGGTCGCGAGCGGCTTCTCGAACGGCAGCAGGTTCCCCAGCTCCTGCTCGATGAAGTAGCCGATCATCCCCTCGGTCTGCGCGCCGAGCACGTCGAACGGGTACGCCTCCACGTCCCCGTACGCCGCAGCCTGCAGCGCGAGCAGCCCCACCTGCGGGCCGTTGCCGTGGCTGATCACCAGCTCGTGCTCCATCGCGACCGGCACGAGGGCCTGGCAAGCGATGCGTACGTTGAGTCGCTGGCTCTCGACCGTCATCGGCTCGCCGCGGCGTTGCAGAGCATTGCCCCCGAGGGCGACGACGACCCGCATGCGCGCAACCTACTGCCCGCGACGCGGCCGCCGGGTGAGATGGGCCCGCTCGGCGAGCGCGTCGTCGGCCGGGTAGCGGACCTCCTCGAGCGTGAGCCCGTGCGCGGCGACCACCTGTACGAGCGGATCGCGGACCCCGCCGAGCAGCACCTGAGCCGGCCACCCGACGTCGCGACGGCCCTCGCCCACCGGGATCAGCGCCCCGACGAGCGCACGCACCATGGAGTGGCAGAAGGCGTCCGCGACCAACGTGGCGACCAGCAGCCCGTCGGGGGCGTCACCGTCTCGGCGCCAGTTCAGCTCGGCCAGCTCCCGCACCGTCGTCCCGCCCTCGCGGAATCGGCAGAACGCTGCGAAGTCGTGCAGCCCCACCAGTCGGAGCGACGCCGCGTTGAGCAGTTCGACGTCGAGCTCCCTGCGGTGCCAAAGGACCTCGCGCCGACGCAGGGGGTCGGGGGCGACCACGCCGTCACGGATCCGGTACGCGTACCGCCGCCACAACGCCGCGAACCGCGCGTCGAAGCCAGCCGCTGCCGGGCCGATCGCGTGGACCGAGATGTCCGCGGGAAGCGCCCGGCCGAGGGCGCGGAGCGGGTTCGGGTGCGCCTGCCAGCGCTGCACAGGCACATCGACATGGGCGACCTGGCCGCGGGCGTGCACGCCAGCGTCGGTACGGCCGGCCACGGTCAGCGGCGCCCGCGCCGGCAGCCGTAGGACAGTAGCCAGCGCGTCCTCGACAGTGCCCTGCACGGTACGGAGCCCGGGTTGGCTGGCCCACCCGGAGAAGTCCGTGCCGTCGTACCCCAGATCGATGCGGACGCGGACGAGCCCGCCATCCCCGGGCGGGGCGGCGGGCTCGTGAGCACTTGCGTCGAGCTCGGACACGTCAGCTCGCGTCGTCGCCTTCGGCCGCATCTGCTGCACCGGCTGTGTCGGCTATGTCGGCCGTGTCGGCTGTGTCGGCGGCATCGTGGGCGCCGGAGTGGGCACCGGGTGCGGCGAAGCCAGCCGCCTCGGCGGCAGCCGCGTCAGCGAACCACACCTCGGCGACCGTCTGCTCATACCACTGCGACTCTGGCGTGTGGTACATCATCGAGTCGGCGTTGCCCTTGACCGGGTACCCCTGCGGGGCGTAACCGTCCTCGGGCGGTGCGACGGAGCCGGGGCCGTACGGACCGTCGGTCGACGTGTGCTCGACCTCGACGTCACCTGGCTCGACCTCAGCTGCCTCGACCTCAGCCTCCGGTGCCGCCGGTGCCGCCTTCTTCGCCGCCGACTCCTTGACGGAGCGCTTCGTGGCGCCCTCGGCCTCGCCGACCGCGCGCTGCGAGACCGTGAGCGCCTCGACCAGCTCGATCACTGCCATCGGGGCGTTGTCGCCCTTGCGCGGGCCCACCTTGGTGATCCGGGTGTAGCCACCCGGCCGGTTCGCGTAGCGCGGACCGATCTCGGTGAACAGCTCGTGCACGATGCCCTTGTCACGGATGACCGCGAGCACCTGGCGACGGGCATGGAGGTCGCCGCGCTTGGCCTTGGTGATGCGGCGCTCGGCCAGCGGACGCAACCGACGGGCCTTCGCCTCGGTGGTCGTGATCCGGCCGTGCTCGAACAGCGAGGTGGCGAGGTTCGCCAGGATGAGCCGCTCGTGCGCGGGACCGCCGCCGAGGCGCGGGCCCTTCGTGGGCGTGGGCATGGTGTCGCTCTCCTAGATGGTCGGGGCGTCGGGGGCGGCAGCCGGTTAGAGCTGCTCGTCCTCGGCGAACCCCTGGTAGTCGTCGTCGTCGACGCCGTAGTTGTCGACCGCGAGCCCTGGGTCGAACCCGGGAGGGCTGTCCTTGAGCGCAAGGCCCATGGTGACGAGCTTGGCCTTGACCTCGTCGATCGACTTGGCACCGAAGTTGCGGATGTCGAGCAGGTCAGCCTCGCTGCGCGAGACCAGCTCGCCGACCGTGTGGATGCCTTCGCGCTTGAGGCAGTTGTACGACCGGACCGTCAACTCGAGGTCCTCGATGGGCAGCGCCAGGTCGGCCGCAAGCGCGGCGTCCGTCGGCGACGGGCCCATGTCGATGCCCTCGGCGTCGATGTTGAGCTCGCGGAACAGCCCGAACAGCTCGACCAGGGTCTTGCCGGCGCTCGCCACCGCGTCCCGCGGACGCATCGACGGCTTGCTGACGACGTCGACGATCAGCCGGTCGAAGTCCGTGCGCTGCTCGACCCGGGTCGCCTCGACCTTATAGGTCACTCGCATCACCGGGGAGTAGATGGAGTCCACCGGGATCCGGCCGATCTCCTGGCCCGCCTGCTTGTTCTGCGCGGCGGAGACGTAGCCACGGCCACGCTCGACGGTGAGCTCGATCTCGAACGATGCACGCCATCGGCGGGTAAATCGAGTAATAGTTAGTTGGGCCGAAGCTCCTTCGGCGGTCGAGTGTGCCCAGCATGGGCAGAATCTGATTGAAAGGAGCCTGGAGGTCG
>JANYIP010000142.1 GCA_025361995.1 Streptomycetales bacterium
GCAGCCGCCCACCCGGTCGTAGCCGACCGGCCAGGAACGTGAAGTACGCTGGGAGATTGGCAAGGCCGATGTGCTCGGTGAGCCCGATCGATGAGACGGCGTCGAAGTTGCCCCCGGGGACGTCCCTGTAGTCGGAGTGCCGGATCTCGGCCTTGCCCTCGAGGCCGGCGTCAGCGATGGCCTTGGCGCCCCACTCGGCCTGCTGGCGGGCCAGGGTGACGCCGAGAACGGTGACGTCGTAGTTCTCGGCCGCGTGCCGGACCATGCCTCCCCACCCGCAGCCGACGTCGAGAAGCCGCATGCCCGCCTTGAGGCCGAGCTTGCGGCACACGAGGTCGAACTTCTCAGCCTGGGCCTGTTCGAGCGAGGCGTCCAGAGTCGGGTAGACGGCGCAGGTGTACGCCATGGTCGGGCCGAGCACGTATGAGTAGAAGAGGTTCGAGACGTCGTAGTGGTGCTGGATGGCAGCGGCGTCGCGCGACTTGGAGTGCCTGCGGCCGCGACGCAGCGGCGGCGGTGCCTCCTCGACCGGTCGCGGCGGCGGGCGCAGCGCGCGGGTGCCGAGCTCCTTGAACAGCTCGGCGCGGTCGCTCCAGCCGACCTCCTGGCGGATCCCGCCGAGCAGGCTCTGCAGAGCGAAGTGCAGGTCGCCCTCGACGTCCAGGTGGCCGGTGACGAAGGCGCGCGCGAGCCCGAGGTCGCCGGGGGCGGTGGCGATGTAGCGCAGCCCGATGGGGGACCGCAGGTCGATCGTCGCCTCGGCGTCACGCGGGCCGGCCGTGCTGCCGTCGTACGCGATGAAGCGCACGCCGGAGCCGTCGCCGACGATCTGCTCGAACATGTTGGCCAGCCTCATCGTGCTGCCACCTCCGTGTCCTGACTCAGATGTCTCGTTCCGTGCGGAGTACTGCCGTGCTAGCGCTGCCGAACGACCTTGTCGTAGAGGTCGGCGAGCCGGCCCTGCGGGTCGTACGTCTTCTTGAGCGACTGGTAGGCCGCGCCGTTGTACGTCGCCCAGAACGTGTCCTCGTCGTAGAACGAGGTCGAGTACAACGACTTGCGCCCGCCGAGGTCGGCGACCACCGCCTCGATCAGCCGGTTGCGGTCGCCGTCGCTCTCCCCGGGCCGCAGCTCGACGCTGGACCAGAATCCGACGTTCACGTACATGGTCCCGGGCTCGAAGCTGTAGAGGTCCCAGACCGCGTCAGGGTCGCGCTGGGCCACCGGGCAGACCCAGACCGGCTCGATCCCGATCTCCCGGTGGAAGAACTCGAGGAACTCGGCGGTCCTGGCGACCGGCACCTCGATGTCCTGGACGACGACCTCACGCGGACCCTTGCCACGCCAGGCGTCGATCCGGGCGGCGATGCCGTGCCGCCGCTCGAAGGCGATCGCCTTGCCATAAACGTCGGACCGCAGGTAGCGCTTGGGGATCAGCCGCCGGACGGTCGGGTTCTGCACCCCGAGGGCGCGCGAGCACCAGAACCAGTCGGTGTCCCAGCGCCACAGGTAGTCCCGGACGGTGAGGTAGTCGCGACGTCGGTTCTGGATGGAGCGGTAGTAGATCTTGGTCCCGGTGTAGTCGCTGGTGTACGGCGCCTGCGCCACGAAGGTGCCCACGCTGATGTAGTGCTCACGGTCGGAGAACACGGTGCCGTCGACGAAGTCGATGCTCTCCCCGTCGAGCTCGCCGCTGGCGGCCACCTCGCCGAGCCGGGCCACGAACTCGGCGGGGTCGTCGAAGCGCAGGTGCGTCAGGCGCACGTACGGCAGGACCGGCTGGAGCTCGATCGTCAGCCGCAAGGCGTAGCCGAGGGTGCCGTACGAGTTCGGGAAGCCGTAGTAGAGCAGCGAGTCGTCGCCGCCCGGGCTGGCGGTGACGATCCGGCCGTCGCCGACGAGCACGTCCATGTCGAGGACGGACTCGTGCGGGAAGCCGTTGCGGAAGGACGAGGACTCGATGCCGAGCCCGGTGACCGCGCCCCCGAGGGTGATCGTCTTGAGCTGCGGAACGACCTGCGGCATCAGCCCGTGCGCCAGGGTGGCGTCCACGAGGTGCTCGTACGTCGTCATGCCGAGTACGTCCGCGGTGCGGGAGACTGGGTCGACCGAGAGGACACCGTCGAAGCCGGACACGTCCAGGCCAGGGGTGGCGGACGCGGCCCTGGCGCGGAACAAGTTGGAGGTGCGTTTCGCGAGCCGGACCGGTGACCCGGTCGGGATCGCCGCGTACTCGCCCCTCAGACGCGCGACAGCCAAGGCGTAGGTGTCTGCGCTCACCGCCATGCCCCCCACCGTAGTGAAAGCCCGGTCTCCTAGGGAATGTTGCCGCGACCCGATCTGTTCCCGGCTGGGGCTGTTCCCCGCTAGCGCGTCCGGCGCCCGCGCGACAGCCGCAGGGTCAGTGTCGTGATGATGACCCCGCACAGCGCGTACGCCAGGGCGACCACGATCACCCCGCGGACGAGGTTGACCACGGCCAGCACGAACCAGCCGATGGCAAGCACAGCGAGCGCGGTCACGCGTGCCTTGGAGTTCACGTCCGCGATGGTAGGCCGTCGGGTGCCCGGCGCCGACAGGGCGCCGATAGGTTGACCGCCATGAGCACGCGAGTGGGAGTCATCGGGCTGGGGATCATGGGTTCCGGCATGGCCAACAACCTGCTGGCCAAGGGTCACCGCGTGAGCGTCCAGAACCGTACGGCGGCCCGTACCGAGCGCTTCGCCGCGGCTGGCGCGACGGTCTGCTGTACCCCGTCCGAGCTGGCGGCGTCGTGCGACGTGATCCTGATCTGCGTCAGCGACACCCCGGACGTCGAGGCTGTGCTCTTCGGCCCGGACGGTGTCGCTGCCGGGGCCGCAGCGGGCAGCCTGGTCGTCGACGCGAGCACCATCTCCCCGGACGCGACCCGCGACTTCGCGGCCCGGTTGGCCGGCCAGGGGGTCGCCTTCCTCGACACGCCTGTCTCCGGCGGCAGCGAGGGGGCGGTCAAGGGGACGTTGTCGATCATGGTCGGGGGTGCGGCCGCGGACCTGGAGCGGGCCCGCCCAGTGCTGGAGGCCATCGGCGCGAGAGTCACGCACGTGGGCCCGGTCGGCGCCGGTCAGACCTGCAAGCTGGTGAACCAGATCCTGGTCGTGGTCAACATGCTCGCGGTGTCCGAGGCGCTGCTGCTGGCGCAGGCCGGGGGGCTCGACCTGACCAAGACCATCGCAGCTGTCGAGTCCGGGGCGGCGGGCTCGTGGATGCTCAGCAACCGCGGGCCGCAGGTGATCCAGCGCGACTGGCGTCCGGGCTTCACGATCGACCTCCAGCAGAAGGACCTGCGCCTGGTCCTCGAGGCGGCGGACTCCCTGGGCATCCCCCTGCAGGCGACCGCCGGCGTCTTCCAGCTCTACCGCACGCTGCAGTCAGCCGGCCTCGGCGGGGAGGGCAACCACGCGCTGGTCAAGGCGCTGGAAGCACTGTCAGGCACGACGGTTGGCCGATCGGGCGACAGCGCTGACGATTCGCGGCGGTAGTTCAAACCGATCGTCGGACACGAAGGCGGGCTGGCCGTCACCATGGGGGGCATGAGCGCCGACGATTCCCCCGGGCTGCCTGGGCTGCCGGGGCTCGACGAGCGCAAGAAGCTGTCGACGCCCCGGATCGTCTTCCTGGTCGTCGCCGCGGCCGCGCCGCTGGCCGCGATGGTGGGCAACGTCCCGCTGGCGCTGAAGCTCGGCAACGGTCCGGGCCTGCCCGGGGCCTTCGTGCTCGCGACGGTCGTGCTGCTCTGCTTCGCCGTCGGGTACGCCGCGATGAGCCGCAAGGTGGTGAACACCGGCGCGTTCTACACATACGTGGCCCGGGGGCTCGGCAAGCCGCCGGCGGTGGCGGTCGCCTTCGTGGCGGTGCTGTCGTACAACGCGCTCGCGGCCGGGCTGGTCGGGGCCTTCGGGTACTTCGGGTCGTTGGTGCTGGACGGGGCTGGCATCCACGGGGTCCCTTGGCTCGCCGTCTCGGCGGTCGGCTGGGTGATCACCGCGGTCCTGGGGTACCGGTCGGTGGACGTCAGCGCCAAGGTGCTCGCGGTCTTGATGACCGCCGAGATCCTGATCCTGCTCCTGCTCGACCTCGGGATCATCGGCCACCGCGGGGCCGACGCGCTGCCGAGCTCGGCGTTCGCCCCCTCGACAATCTTCTCGGGCGCACTGGGGCTCGCCCTGATGTTCGCGTTCGCGTCCTTCATCGGCTTCGAGTCGGCGGCGCTCTACGGCGAGGAGTCGCACGACCCGCAGCGCAGCATCCCGCGGGCGACGTACGCGTCGGTGCTGATCATCGGCGTCTTCTACACCTTCACGACGTGGTGCATCGTCGGCGGCGGCGTCGTGCAGACCGCGGCCGGGCTCAAGAAGGACGACCTGGGCACGCTCGTGCTGGACCAGGCGGCGACCTTCGTCGGGCCGTGGGCGCACGACCTCATGGCGGTCTTCTTCGCCACCAGCCTGCTGGCTTCGGTGGTCGCGATCCACAACGCGGCCAGCCGCTACATGTTCGCGCTCGGGCGGGAGCGGTTGCTGCCGCCGGTGCTGGGCCGCTTCCACCCGCGGCGCTACTCCCCGTACGTCGCGAGCATGACGCAGTCGGGGATCAACGCGATCGTGGTGCTCGCCTTCGCCGTGGCCGGGCTGGACCCGTACCTGAACCTGGCCACGAGCATGATCGGCCTGTCGACGCTCGGGATCGTCGCGCTCCAGGCGGTCGCGGCCATCTCAATCATCGTGTTCTTCTGGCGACGGCACGAGGTCGACCCCTGGCGGACGGTGCTCGCCCCACTGATCGGCGCCGCCGGCCTCCTCGTCGCGGCCTGGCTGCTCACCGTCAACTACTCGACCCTGACTGGCACGAGCTCACCCTGGATCGACGGCCTGCCGCTGACGCTGATCGTCGTGGCCGTCGCCGGCGTCGCCTACGCGCTGTGGCTGCGCCGCCGGTCCCCGGGGATCTACCGCGAGCTCGCCGGCGCCGACCTGCGCCACCACGCCGACCGGACGGCACCGCCGACCACCTATGGCGACGACGACCGCTACTGCATCGTCGGGGGCGGGCCGGCCGGGCTGGTGATGGCTCGCGCCTTCGCCAAGGAGGGCATCGGCTACGACCTCTACGAGCGGCACTCCAGCCTCGGCGGGATCTGGGACGCCGACAACCCGGGCAGCCCGATGTACGACTCGGCGCACTTCATCTCCTCGAAGTACACCTCGGGCTTCTTCGGCTTCCCGATGCCGGCGGACTATCCCGACTACCCCACCCACCGGCAGATCCTCACGTACGTCCGGTCGTTCGCCCGCCGCTACGGCATCGACCGCCACGCCGTGACCGGAGTGGCCGTCACGTCGGCGGCTCCCAGTGCTGACGGCTGGACGGTCACCCTCTCGACCGGCCAGGCCAAGACGTACCGAGGGGTGGTGTGCGCCAACGGGGTGACCTGGCACCCGCGGCTGCCGGACATCCCCGGCCTCGCGACCTTCACCGGCGAGGTTCGGCACTCGGTCACCTACCGCTCGCCGGAAGAGTTCGCCGGTCGGCGGGTGCTCGTCGTCGGGGCCGGCAACTCCGGCGTCGACATCGCCTGCGACGCGGCCCGGTCCGCGGACGCGGCGTTCCTGTCGGTCCGCCGGGGATACCGCTTCATTCCCAAGCACATCTTCGGGATCCCGACCGACGTCTTCATCACCCGCGGCGGGCTACCACCGAAGGGCGTCATCGTCCCTGTCGATCCGACCAAGCTCGTCGACGCGCTGGTGGGGGACCTGACCCGGTACGGCCTGCCGGCACCGGACCACCAGCTGCTCGAGTCCCACCCGATCATGAACACCCAGATCCTGCACCACCTCGCGCACGGCGACATCACGGCCAAGGCCGACGTCACCGAGCTCCGGGGGGGCTCGGTCGTCTTCGCTGACGGCAGCCAGGAGCAGGTCGACCTGGTGCTGCTCGCAACCGGCTACGACTACGCGATCCCCTACCTCGACCCCGACCTCTTCAGCTGGGACCAGGGCCGGCCCGACCTCTACCTCAACGTGCTGCACCGCACCCTTGACGGGCTGTACGTCCTCGGCTTCGTGGAGTTCGCCGACGCGGCGTACCAGCGTTTCGACGAGATGGCGCAGCTAGTGGTCATCGATGCCTACGCGCACCGGACCGGGACCGGGCTGGCCGAGCTACGGCAGCTGCGCGCCACGGACCACCCCGACCTGCGGGGCGGCCACCACTACGTCGACTCGGCCCGGCACGCGGCCTACGTCGACTCCGTGACCTACCAGCGGGTGCTCGCCGAGGTGCGCGACACGTTCGGGTTCGCCGACCCCGACGAGGCCTTCTACACGCAGACAGAAGTCGACGTGCGCGCAGTCCTCGATGACCACCTGGTGCCCACCGAGTAGTCCGTCCGGAAGGTCTCCCCGTGCTCCGAGCAACCTGGGTGGGTCCGCGCTGGCCTACGCTTGCGACGTGGGCCTGTCCGAGCTGCTGCGCGCAGGGCCGGCCGCCATCGACGGCGGGCTCGCGAGCGAGCTCGAGGCCCGCGGGCACGACCTGTCCGGGCGGCTGTGGTCGGCCCGGCTGCTGATCGACGAGCCTGACGAGATCCGGGTGGTCCACCAGGCGTACGTCGCGGCGGGCGCGCAGGTGGGCATCTCCGCGTCGTACCAGGTGAGCCGGCTCGCTCTGGAGCTCGCCGGCCGGGACCCCGCCGACGCCGACGCGCTCCTGACCCGCAGCGTCGAGCTGGCGGCAGCAGCGGCGCACGGGACCAGCCAGCTAGTCGCGGCGAGCATCGGCCCCTATGGTGCGTCACTCGCTGACGGGTCGGAGTACCGTGGCGGCTACGGCCTCACCCACGACCAGCTGGTCGCCTTCCACGCCCCGCGGCTCGGCGTGCTGGCCGACGCGGGACCCGACCTTTTCGCGGTCGAGACGATCCCGGACGCCTTCGAAGCGCGTGCCGTGGTGACCGCGCTGCGCAACCATCCCGACGTCCCGGCCTGGATCACGTTCTCCTGCGCCGACGCGACGACTACCAGCGGCGGTGACGCCTTCGCGGACGCGGTACGGGTGGCAGCCTCGGCGCCGTCCGTGGTCGCCGTCGGGATCAACTGCACCGCTCCGGAGCACGTGCACGGCTTGCTGACGCTGGCCCGCCGGGCCACCGACCTCCCACTCGTGGTCTACCCCAACGCCGGCCGGATCTGGGACGCGGCCGCTCGGGGCTGGACCGGAGCCGGCGCCGCCGTGCTCCCGGCGACGCAGGTCGAGTCCTGGGTCGACGCCGGGGCTGCGCTGGTCGGCGGCTGCTGCGGCCTCGGACCGACAGCGATCGCGGCGATCAGCGAGACGCTGTCAGCCGGCACTCAGGCCAGCCGCTCGACCTCCACGCCGACGCCGATCGCGGTCGACTCAGCTCCGCGGTAGACACCCTTGAGCGGCGGTACGTCGTCGTAGTCGCGCCCCCGGGCCACCACCACGTGCCGCTCCGCGGCCGGAACCGAGTTCGTCGGGTCGAACCCGTACCAGTCGCCGGTCCACCACTCGACCCACGCGTGGCTCTGGCCGGCACCGACGTCGCCGACCTTGGCGTGCGGGATCGGGTGCAGGTAGCCGGACACGTACCTGGCCGGGATGCCGACCGACCGGAGCAGCCCCACCGTCAGGTGCGCGATGTCCTGGCAGACGCCTTGCCGCTGGACCCAGGCCTCCTGCGCGCTGGTCCGCACCCCCGTCGACCCCGGTACGTACTCCACCTGCTCAGCCACCCAGCCGGCGACCGCGAGCGCTGCCGCGTGC
>JANYIP010000168.1 GCA_025361995.1 Streptomycetales bacterium
GTTGCGGGTACGGCTGGGGTCGACGTGGATGCTCGGGCCCATGGTGGTCGACACGGCAATCTTCTGGACGTACCGGCCCTTGGAAGCAGACGGCTTGAGCCGCAGGACCTCGTCGAGCGCCGCGCCGTAGTTCTCGACCAGCTGGGTGACGTCGAACGACGTCTTGCCGATGATGAAGTGCAGGTTGGCATGCCGGTCGACCCGAAACTCGATCTTGCCACCCTTGATCTCGGACACCGCCTTGGCCACGTCAGCGGTCACGGTCCCGGTCTTCGGGTTCGGCATCAGGCCACGCGGGCCGAGGACCCGGCCGAGCCGGCCGACCTTGCCCATGAGGTCCGGGGTGGAGACCACGGCGTCGAAGTCCAGCCGGCCCTTCTCCACCTCGGCGATGAGCTCGTCCGAGCCGACGATGTCGGCGCCAGCCGCGCGGGCTTCCTCGGCACGGTCACCCGTGGCGAACACGAGTACGCGCGCCGTCTTGCCGGTGCCGTGCGGGAGGTTGACAGTGCCGCGGACCATCTGGTCGGCCTTGCGAGGGTCGACGCCGAGGCGCATCGCGACCTCGACGGTCGCGTCGTACTTGGTGGTCGACGTCTCCTTGGCGAGCCGGGTGGCCGCCAGAGGTGCGTAGAGGGCGTCCGCGTCGATCTTGGCGGCGGCTGCGTTGTAGGCCTTGCTGCGCTTCATGTTCTGCTCCTGTTCGGTGTGCTGGAGTCGTGGTACGACGGGCCTGCGCAGGCCCTCCCACGTGGTGCGTGAAACGGCACCACCGTTTCATACGGTTGCTGAGGACTGGTCCTAGGACGGCCTCGACTCAATCTGTAACGACCACCCCCATGGAGCGGGCGGTGCCGGCGATGATCAGCGCGGCGGCGTCGAGGTCGTTGGCGTTCAAGTCCTCGAGCTTGGTCTGCGCGATCTCACGTACCTGGGCCTTGCTGATCTTGGCGACCTTGGTCTTGTGCGGTTCCGCAGAGCCCTTCTCGACGCCGGCCGCAGCCAGGATCAGGCGGGCTGCCGGCGGGGTCTTGGTGACGAAGGTGAACGATCGGTCCTCGAACACCGAGATCTCGACCGGGACGATCTGACCGCGCTGGCTCTCGGTCGCCGCGTTGTACGCCTTGCAGAACTCCATGATGTTGACGCCGTGCTGGCCGAGGGCGGGCCCGACCGGCGGGGCAGGAGTCGCGGCGCCCGCCTTGATCTGCAGCTTGATGATCGCGGAGAGCTTCTTCTTGGGAGGCATGAGGAATTCCTTGGTGTCTGGTGGCTAGTTCTTCTGGATCTGCGAGAACGACAGCTCGACCGGGGTCTCCCGGCCGAAGATCTCGACCAGACCCTTGATGCGCTGGGTGTCGGCGTTGATCTCGTGGATGGTGGCCTGGAGGCTGGTGAAGGGGCCGTCGATGACAGTGACCGAGTCGCCGGTCTGGAAGTCGAGGACCTTCACCTCGGCCTTCTCGTGCGCCTTCTTCTCCACGGTCGGGCCGAGGATGTTGACGACCTCGTCGACGGTCAGCGGGGTGGGCTGGTGGGCGTGGCCCACGAAGCCCGTGACGCCGGGTGTGTTGCGGACGGCGCCCCACGACTCGTCGGTGAGGTCCATCCGGACCAGCACGTACCCGGGGAACTTGTTGCGCTTGACCAGCTTGCGCTGGCCGTTCTTGATCTCGACGACCTCTTCCTGGGGGACCTCGATCTGGAAGATGTAGTCCTCCATGTTGAGGGAGGTCGTGCGGCTCTCGACGTTGGTCTTCACGCGGTTCTCGTACCCGGCGTAGGAGTGCACGACGTACCACTCGCCAGGAGCGGCCCGCAGGGCCACCTTGAACGCGGTGACCGGGTCTTCCTCGGCGTCCTCGGCGTCGTCCGCGTCCTCGGCGTCCTCGGCGTCCTCAACAACCTCAGCGACCTCTGCCTCAGCCTCGTCGGTGGGGGCGTCGGTGAGCTCGTTGAGCTCCTCGACGACCTCGAGGGTGCCGACGGTCTCGTCGGGGTGCGTGGACTCGGTCACAGCGGGGCACTTCCTTAACGATGCGCAGGGAAAGGCAGGACGGGCGGGCGGCGGGCGTCAGCCCGGGCTCGGCAAAGCTCAGCCAGATCCCCCGAAGATGAGCAGGACGCCCCGTCCGAGCAGGTTGTCCAGGAGGGCGACGATCAAGGTGAGCCCGGTGACGAACGCCATGACCACGGTGGTGTACGTGATGAGCTCGCGCCGGGTGGGCCAGATGACCTTGCGGAGCTCGGCGACCACCTGGCGGTAGAACAGGCCGATCCGGGCGAAGAGGCTCGGTCGGTCACCCTTGCGGGCGTCCGCGCCGGAGCGTCCGCGCTCAGGCGTCGCGGTGGAGCCGCGGGTATCGCTCACTCACCATCACCTGTCCGCATCAGACCGACCGGGGGGTCCGGGTCGGGGTCGCAGGGCCGGAGGGACTCGAACCCCCAACCACCGGTTTTGGAGACCGGGACTCTACCAATTGAGCTACGGCCCTACGGTGGCGCTCGAGCCTTCGCGAACGTGGCTCGGGCTGGGACCGGGCACGCTAACGCAGGGTGCGACTGCCACCACGAGCGAGTGTACGGCCTCACGGAGCACGGGTCGAACCCGCTGGAACTGCGTGGCCCGCCCGGCTCCGCGGGTGGAAGGATGGGAGCGTGACCTCCGACATCGTGGTACCCGCAACGACCGCTCGCCGCGTCTCGGCCCGGATTGGCGGCATCGCCGAGTCCGCAACCCTGGCCGTCGACGCCAAGGCCAAGGCGCTGAAGGCCGCCGGCCGCCCGGTGGTGGGTTTCGGCGCCGGCGAGCCTGACTTCCCGACACCGGAGTACATCGTCGAGGCGGCCGTGGCCGCCTGTCGGGACCCGCGCTGGCACCGGTACACCCCGGCCGGGGGGCTGCCCGAGCTCAAGGCGGCGATCGCGGCCAAGACGCTCCGGGACAGCGGGCTGGCCGTGGAGCCGTCCCAGGTGCTGGTCACCAACGGCGGCAAGCAGGCGCTCTACAACACCTTCGCGACGCTGCTCGACCCGGGCGACGAGGCGCTCCTGCCAGCGCCCTACTGGACGACGTACCCCGAGTCGATCCGGCTCGCGGGGGGCGTACCCGTGCAGGTGGACACCGACGAGACCTCGGGCTACCGGGTCACCGTCGACCAGCTCGAGGCTGCCCTCACGCCGGCGACCAAGCTGCTCGTCTTCGTGTCCCCGTCGAACCCGACCGGCGCGGTCTACCCGCCCGCGGAGGTTGCGGCGATCGGCCGCTGGGCCGCCGAGCGCGGCATCTGGGTCGTGACCGACGAGATCTACGAGCACCTCGTGTACGGCGACGCGGAGTTCAGCTCGATGCCCACCCTGGTGCCCGAGCTGGCTGACCGGTGCGTCGTGGTGAACGGCGTCGCCAAGACGTACGCGATGACCGGCTGGCGGGTGGGCTGGATGCTCGGGCCCAAGGACGTCGTGACGGCAGCGACCAACCTGCAGTCGCATGCCACCTCGAACGTGGCCAACGTGTCCCAGATCGCAGCGCTGGCCGCGGTGTCCGGCGACTTGTCCGCGGTGGCGATGATGAGGACCGCCTTCGACCGCCGTCGGGTCACTATGGCCACGATGCTCGATACGATCGACGGGGTGACCTGCCCGCTTCCCGAGGGCGCCTTCTACTGCTACCCGTCGGTGAAGGGCGTGCTCGGGCGGGAGGTGCGCGGCCGGCGGCCGGCGAGCTCGGCCGACCTCGCTGCCCTCATCCTCGAGGAGGCCGAGGTGGCGGTGGTGCCGGGCGAGGCCTTCGGGACGCCTGGCTACCTGCGCCTGTCGTACGCGCTCGGTGACGATGACCTGGTCGAAGGCGTCGGCCGGATCGCCAAGCTGCTCGCCGAGGCCAGCGACTGAGCGGGACTCCACCCGGTGGGCGGGACCTGCGGACTCTGCCGAAGGCGCACCTGCACCTGCACTTCACCGGGGCGATGCGGCACGGGACCCTGCTCGACCTCGCCGCCGAGCACGACGTACGGCTGCCGGAGGCACTGCGCAGCGAGCTCCCGATGCGGCTGGATCGCGCCGACGAGCGCGGCTGGTTCCGCTTCCAGCGGCTGTACGACACCGCCCGCTCGGTGCTGCGGCGCGAGTCCGACGTACGCCGGCTCGTCCACGAGGTGGCCCTAGACGAGCAGGCCGAGGGGTCGGGCTGGCTGGAGATCCAGGTGGACCCGAGCGGGTACGCGGCCACCTTCGGCGGGCTGACCGCGTTCACCGAGCTGGTGCTGGACGCCGTCGCGGACGCCAGTGCGCAGACCGGGGTGGGCATCGGGGTGATCATCGGCGCCAACCGGACCCGGCACCCCCTCGACGCCCGCACCCTCGCGCGGCTGGCTGCCCAGTACGCCGACCGTGGCGTGGTCGGGTTCGGCCTCGCCAACGACGAGCGCCGGGGCTCGGCCGCGGACTTCGCAGCCGCGTTCCGGATCGCTCGCGGGGCCGGTCTGCTCGCGGTACCGCACGCAGGCGAGCTGGCGGGGGCCGGCAGCGTCACCGCCTGCCTCGACAGCCTCGGCGCCGACCGGATCGGCCACGGCGTCCGCGCGGCGGAGGACCCCCGGGTACTCGACCGGCTGGCCTCGGCGAGGGTCACCTGCGAAGTGTGCCCGGCCTCGAACGTCGCCCTCGGCGTGTACGCCGAACCGGCCGATGTCCCGCTGCGGATGTTGCTCGACGCCGGCGTCCCGGTGGCGCTGGGCGCCGACGACCCGCTGCTCTTCGGCTCCCGGCTCGCCGCCCAGTACGAGACGGCCCGGACCATCCACGGACTGGACGACACCGCGCTGGCCGAGCTAGCGCGGATGTCGGTCCGAGCATCCCGAGCGCCAGCGGCGCTGCGGACCACCCTGCTGGCCGACATCGACGCCTGGTCGCCCCTCTAACCCCCGATCGGGTCAGAGCGAGCAGCCCACCAGGACCGGCTCTGGGGTCAGCACGATCCCGAAGCGAGCGGCGACCCCGTCCCGGATCTCGCGCGCCAGGTCGAGCAGCTCGGCCGTGGTCGCGCCGCCTCTGTTGGTCAGCGCGAGCGTGTGCTTGGTCGAGATCGCGGCGCGCGGGCCGCCGTGGCCGCGCGTGAAGCCGGCCTGCTCGATGAGCCACGCTGCGGAGGTCTTGACCTCCCCCGCCGGGCCCGGGTAGCGCGGCGCGGCTGCCGGGAGCGCGGCAGCCCCAGCAGCCGTGAGCACCGGGTTCGTGAAGAACGAGCCGGCGCTGACCGTGTCGAGATCGGTGGGGTCGAGAACCATCCCCTTGCGCCCCCGCAGCTCCAGGACACCCGCTCGTACGCCGGCCGCCGACACGTGCTGCCCGACATCGACGCCGACTGTGGTCGCGAGCTCGGCGTAGCCGATCGGACCGGACAGCTCATCGCGGGCGAGCCGCATGGAGGTGGCGAGCACGAGATACCTGCTGTTCCCGCGGAAGGTGCTGTGCCGGTACCCGAAGCCGCACGCGACCGGGGACAGGTCGAGGACATCGCCGGTCAGCCGGTCCAGGACGCGCACGCTGCTGATCGTCTGGGCGACCTCCTGGCCGTACGCCCCGACGTTCTGGATCGGGGTGGCGCCGGCCAGGCCGGGGATCCCCGAGAGCGCCTCGATGCCCGCCAGGCCCTCGTCGATGCTGCGCTCGACGAGGTCGTCCCACGGCTCTCCGGCGGCAGCCGTGAGCACCGCGTGGTCCCCGTCCGAGGTCAGCGTCACGCCACGCGTCGCGATGCGTACGACAGTCCCGTCGAAACCGTCGTCGGAGACGACCAGGTTTGAGCCGCCGCCGACCAGCAGGAGCGGCCTCGCGGCGCGGTCGAGGGCCAGCACGGCGGCCACCAGCTCGACCTCGGTCGCCGGCTCGACCATCGCGGCCGCGGGCTTGCTGAGCCGCAGCGTCGTCAGGTCAGCGAGCAGGACGGCGGGCGAGGACGGCACGAGGGCGAGCCTAGGCGCAGTGCCCGGTGCTGACAGTCAGGCGAGCTGGACGACGGCGCGGGCCTGGCCGAGCACCTTGTCGCCTGCGGCGGTGGCCGTGAGCTCGACCCTGACCCGCCGGTCCTGGAGGAGCTCGGTGACCCGGCCGGACACCTCGAGCAGTGCCCCGGTGTCGTCGTCGGGGACGGGGACCGGGCGGGTGAACCTGACGCCGTACTCGACGACGGCTGCGGGGTCGCCGACCCAGTCGGTGAGCACACGGGCGGCCTCGGCCATGGTCAGCATGCCGTGGGCGATCACGTCGGGCAGCCCGACCGAGGTGGCCGCGCGGGAGTTCCAGTGGATGACGTTGAAGTCGCCGGAGGCCCCGGCGTACATGACGAGATTGACCCGGCGCAGCGGGAAGGACTGGGCCGGGAGCTCGGTCCCGACCTCGACCGAGCTGTACGCGATCGTCGCGGCCACCGGGTCAGCCCTCGCCGGCTGCGGTGCCGCGGGCGACGACGACGGACCGGACGGTCGCGACCGGCTCGCCCTCGGCGGTGGCCAGGGCGCACGACAGCGTGAGCAGGTCGTTGCCGGCGGCGGAGCGGATCTTCTCGACCGTCGTGACCGCGACCAGCCGGTCGCCGGCGCGGACGGGACGCGCATAGCTGAAGGACTGCTCGCCGTGGACCACGCGCGAGTAATCCAAGCCCAGCTCGGGGTCGAACACCACCTGGGCCGAGGCCCGCGAGGTGACGATCACAGCGAAGGTGGGGGGCGCGATGACGTCAGGGTGCCCGAGCCCGCGCGCGGCGTCGACGGAGCGGTACGCCGGGTTCTGGTCGCCGATCGCGTCAGCGAACTCGCGGATCTTCTCGCGGGACACCAGGTACGGCTCCGGTGACGGGTAGCTGCGTCCGACGAAGGACTGGTCGAGCGCCATCAGCCCATCCCGCCGAACTGGCCACCGGTGACCGGGATGGTCACGCCAGAGATGAAGTCGGCGTCGGACGAGACCAGGAAGGCGTGCACGTTCGCGATGTCCTCGGGCTGGCCGAACCGCCCCAGGGCGATCATCGCCAGCGACATCTGCCGGTGCGCTTCGGGGATGCCCAGCGCGCCACCGGCCTCCTTTGCGGCGGTCAGCCGGGTCTCGACGAAGCCGGGGGCGACGGCGTTGACGTTGATCCCGAACGGGCCCAGCTCGCGCGCCAGCGTCTTCGTCGTCGCCAGGATCGCGCCCTTGGCGGCCGTGTAGTTGTACTGCCCAGGGTTGCCGGTGAACGCGACGACCGACGAGGTGAAGGTGATCTTGCGGTGGTAGGCCGGGTGGCCGTCCGCGGCGATCTCGGCCTTGGCGACCTCACGCATGTACGGCATCGCAGCGAGCGTGGTGTGGAACGCCGTACCCAGGTTGACGTCGAGCACCGTCGAGAAGAGCTCGTCGTCGAGGTTGTGGAACATCTTGTCCCGGGTGATCCCGGCGTTGTTGACCAGGATGTCCAGCTTGCCGAAGCGCTCGACCGTGGTCACGACGAGCTCGCGGGCGGCGGCAAGGTCGACCGTGTCGAAGATCCCGACGGCTGCCTCTCCCCCAGCGGCCGTGATCAGCTCAGCGGTCTCGTGGGCTGGTTCGGCGTCGACGTCGTTGACCACAACCCGAGCCCCGTCTGCAGCCAGCCGCAGCGCGGTGGCCCGGCCGATTCCCCGGCCTGCACCAGTGACGAGCGCGACCCGGTCCTGGAGGCGTCCCACTGCTGGACCCGACGTCCGCTGACCAGGAGCCGCCAGGGCTACCTGGTCTCCTTGTGCACGGTGTGCAGGTTGCAGTTGGGGCAGAACTTCTTGAGCTCGACCCGGTCGGGGTCGTTGCGCCGGTTCTTCTTGGTGATGTAGTTGCGGTGCTTGCACTCCTGGCACGCCATGGTGATCTTGGGACGGACGTCACTCTTGGCGGCCACGGGAAGACTCCTGCTCTGACATACATCAACGGGACAACCGCGCAAGCGTAGCCGCGGGCTCAGCCAGGAGGAAATCGGCTGCGACGAGCCCCTCGCGGCTCAGGTCGTGGCAGCGGCCTCATCAGCGGCCTGGATGTCCTTGAAGAAGCGCCGGTGGACCCGCAGCTTCTCGCCACCTGCCGGTACGACGTGCCACACGCCGCTGGCGGGCCCCAGCCGGGTGGACCGTGGCAGCTCGGTCACGGCGGCGCGCGCCTTCTTGATGCTGAACTTCCCGGCGTCGAGCACCAGGATCCGCTGCGCGGTGACCGCGATGATCCGGTACCGGTTCAGCGGCAGGAAGAACAGGATCCCGCCCAGGGCAGCCAGGTACGCACTGGCAGTCTGGGCGCCCATCACTGCCTGGACCTGCTCACCCGGGGCGAGGAACTGGGCCGCCGACTCGCGCATCGAATCGCGGATGGCCATCTGCACTCTCCAGTCGTCCGGACTCGCGATGAACGGGTGTGGTGGACCGATCTTTGGTAGCGGAGGCGGGACTTGAACCCACGACACAGCGATTATGAGCCGCTTGCTCTACCAACTGAGCTACTCCGCCGCAGCGCCCAAGGATAGCCGGTACCCCGAGGGCTCAGCTGACGACCCTGACGCCCTCGGTGGCGGTGAGCTCGCGGAACAGCGCGGTGACCCGGGCGGTCATCTCCCCCGGCCGGCCGTCTCCGATGACACGGCCGTCGATGGTCAGCACCGGGACCAGCTCACCCATGGTGCCGGTGACGAACACCTCGGCCGCCTGGTGGAGCTCGGCCGGGGAGACGTCGCGTACCTCGTGGGTGATCTCGGCCCGGCGCAGCAGCTCGAGCACGACCGCGCGGGTGATCCCCTCCGGGCAGGCCCGGGTGGTCGGGGTGATCACGACCCCGTCGAGCACGGCGAAGACGTTGGTGGCGTTGGTCTCGGCGACGAAGCCGCGCCCGTCGAGGAGCAGCGCGTCGTCAGCGCCGGCGGCGTTGGCCTCGATCTTCGCGAGGATCGAGTTGATCAAGTTGTTGTGGTGGATCTTGGGGTCCAGGACGTCCGGGCCGGGACGGCGGATCGAGGCGGTCGCGAGCGAGATCCCGCCGGTGTCGTAGACCGGACGCTTGTGCTCGGCCAGCACGATCAGCGTGGGGCCGGCGGTGTTCAGCCGCGGGTCCATCCCGCTGGTGATCTTCACCCCGCGAGTCAGCGTCAGCCGGATGTGCACCCCGTCGCGCATACGGTTGGCCGCCAGGGTCGAGGCGATCGCCGCGGTGATCGCCTCGTCGGTAGGTACGTCGGCGAACGCCAGCGCCCGGGCCGAGCGCCGCATCCGGGCCTGGTGCTCGGTGAGCCGGAAGATGCGGCCGTCGTAGACCCGCAGCCCCTCCCACACGGCGTCGCCGCCCTGCACGACGGAGTCGAAGGCCGAGACGTGCGGCTCGTCACGGTGGCGAAGCACTCCGCCCACGTGAATCAGGAGGTCGCGGTTGCGCTCGTCGAAGGTCTGCAGCATGGCGGCAGCCTAGGAGACGGTCAGCCGGTGGGCGGCCAGCTCGTCGTAGTACGGGCGGCAGCGCTCCAGCAGGTCCAGCAGGTGGTCCGGGACCTGGGCTGGGACCGTCGGCGGCGGCGCGAAGCCGGTGGAGGCCTCAACCGCCGCGTACCAGTGCGGTGCCCACACGCCGTCGCTGGACCGCGGACCGGCCGGCCAGGTCAGCATCGCCGGGTCGAAAGCGATGCCGAGCCGTTCGCAGAGGAGCCGCAGCATCGGCTCCGGTGCACTGAGCAGGTCGGTGGCATCCACGACGGGCGGCGCCACGCCCAGCCGGTCGGCGCAGGCCCGGAAGATCTCGACCTGCTGGGGGAAGCCGAGGTCTTCGAGGGTCGGCTCACCGCGAACCTTGGCGTACGACGCGACGACGCCGGCCGGGTCGCGGATCAAGAAGGCGTTCGCGACGTCGGCCAGCCACCCGCGGCCGACCGCGGGCAGCAGGTGGTGCGTCATGTGCTTCTGGTAACAGACGCTGCGGCCACCCGGAACCGGGCCGGTGAGCTGCGCGGCGACGACCCGCCAGTCATCGTCCTGGGAGGCCAGGATCTCCTCGCGCGCCGGGTGCTCCAGCCCGGTCGAGCGCAGGTACGCGCCGTACAGCGGCTCGTCGACCACGACGGTGTCGCCACGGTTGCCGAAGGAGCGCATCATGGCGGTGGAGATGTTGCGCGGCCCGGACCACATGGCGATCCGGACTGCTGACTGCTCGCTCATCTGATGACTGGAGCCCCCTTACGGAATCGAACCGTAGACCTTCTCCTTACCATGGAGACGCTCTGCCGACTGAGCTAAGGGGGCCAGTGGCACAACGGCATGAGGGTACACAACTGTGATGGCATCTGCCCGCACCACCCCGGCTCCCCAGTGGTCGTCGACGGCCCTGCCCGACCAGACGGGCCGGCTCGCCGTGGTCACCGGCGCAAGCTCAGGGCTCGGCCTGTACACGGCGCTCGCGCTCGCTCGCGCCGGGGCGTCTGTGGTGCTCGCCTGCCGCGACGCTGGTCGTGGCGCGAGCGCCGTCGAGCAGATCCGAGGCGCGGTGCGGACTGCCGACGTCGCGGTCGGTCTTCTCGACCTGGCCGACCTCGCATCGGTACGAGACTTCGCCGCCGGCTGGAACCGCCCGCTCGACCTGCTCGTCAACAACGCCGGCGTGATGGCGCCGCCGGCCCGGCTGACCGCCGACGGGTTCGAGCTGCAGCTCGGGACGAACCACCTCGGACACTTCGCGCTCACCGGCCTGCTGCTGCCCCACCTGGCCGACCGCGCCGGAGCCCGGGTGGTCACCGTCAGCAGCCTGGCGCACCGTAACGGCGTGATCAACTTCGCCGACCTCCAGTCTCAGCGGCAGTACCGGCGCTGGCCCGCGTACGCGCAGAGCAAGCTGGCCAACCTGCTCCTCACCGCCGAGCTGGACCGGCGCCTGGGTGGGCACCCGGCGATCGCGGTCGCGGCCCACCCCGGGCTGGCGAGCACCAACCTGCAGACGTCAGGACCGCTGATGTCGGGCGGTCGCTGGAGCGCGGCCCTGGTCCACGCCGGCACCCGGCTGGTCAGCCAGTCGGCGGCCCACGGCGCCTGGCCCACGTTGTACGCAGCGACAGCCGCCGACGTTTCCGGTGGCGACTACTTCGGGCCGGGCGGGCTCGGCCAGACCCGCGGACGCCCTCGCCGGGTGACCGCCGCGGCGGCGGCCAGGGACACCGTCGTCGCCGCGCGGCTTTGGGCCGTCTCGGAGGAGCTCACCGGGGTGACGTACCCCTTCTGACCAAGCCCGCGAACAACACGGTCCCGGGCCTCTCGCGAGACCCGGGACCGGACGTGGCGGGTGAAGGATTCGAACCTTCGTAGGCTAAGCCGACGGATTTACAGTCCGCTCCCATTGGCCACTCGGGCAACCCGCCGTGTGCCGGTGCAGAATAGCGCAAGCAC
>JANYIP010000174.1 GCA_025361995.1 Streptomycetales bacterium
TGACCTCGGCAGCGTCGAGACCCAGCTCGGACGTCCCCCGCGCGGCGTCCTTGCGGTGGCCCACCGCTGTCCGTGCGGGAACCCCGACGTCGTGGAGACCGCGCCGCGGCTCGACGACGGAACGCCGTTCCCGACGCTGTACTACCTCACCTGCCCGCGGGCCACGGGAGCGGTAAGCACGCTGGAGTCCGGTGGCCTGATGCGGACGATGACGGACCGGCTCGCGACCGACCTGGAGCTGGCTGCGGCCTACCGTCGCGCCCACGAGGCGTACGTCGCGGCCCGAGACGTGGTCGCCGTAGTTCCCGAGATCGCCGGGATCTCGGCGGGCGGGATGCCCGACCGGGTGAAGTGCTTGCACGTGCTGGTGGCTCACTCGCTGGCGGCCGGCCCCGGGGTCAATCCGCTCGGGGACGAGGCGCTGGCCCTGCTGGACCCGTGGTGGCGGGCCGGACCGTGCGTGGCCCCCGACCGCGACGACGCGGGGCCGGGGTGAGCGTGCGGGTGGCAGCGGTGGACTGCGGCACCAACTCGATCAGGCTGCTCGTGGCCGACCTGGACCCGGTCGCCGGAACGCTGGTCGAGGTCGTGCGGACCATGGAGATCGTCCGCCTCGGGAGCGGGGTCGACCGGACCGGGCGGCTGGCTCCCGACGCGCTGGTCAGGACCTTTGCCGCGTGCGACTCCTATGCCGCGACGATCCGCGAGCTCGGCGCCAAGCGGGTGCGCTTCGTCGCGACCTCCGCCTCGCGGGACGCGGAGAACCGCGACGAGTTCGTCGACGGGGTGCTTGCGCGGATGGGCGTACGTCCCGAGGTTGTCCCGGGCTCGGAGGAAGCCGCGCTGTCGTTCGCGGGTGCGACCCGCGAGCTGGCCGGTCGCGAGCCCGACCCGTTCCTGGTGGTCGATATCGGCGGTGGCTCGACCGAGTTCGTGCTCGGCGTCACCAGCCCGGAGGCGTCGCGCTCGGTGGACATCGGCTGCGTACGCATGACGGAGCGGCACCTGCGCTCAGACCCGCCAACCACCGCGGAGATCGCCGCCGCGCGCCGCGACGTCGGGGCGGCGATCGACCTGGCCGCGGAGGTCGTGCCGCTGGCGCGCGCCCGTACGTTGGTCGGTCTGGCCGGATCGGTCACCACGCTGGCGGCGATGGACACGGGCATCGAGGCGTACGACGCCACGGTGACCCACCACTACCGGCTACCCGCCGCCGCGGTGCACGAGCTCGCTGGCCGGCTGCTCGCGATGCCTCGGGCGGACCGCGCCAGGATCCCGGTGATGCACCCGGGTCGGGTGGACGTGATCGGCGCCGGCGCCCTGATCCTGTCCGCGATCGTGGAGCGGGTGGCCCTCCCCGAGGTGCTCGTCAGCGAGCACGACATCCTCGACGGCATCGCCTGGTCCATATCGCCTGGCCGATAGCGCCCGGCCGTGCAGTGCTACCTGAGTAGTACTGGAGTAGCATCACGGTATGAAGCTGAGCGTGAGCCTGCCAGCGGATGACGTCGCCTTCCTCGACCAGCTCGCGGTGTCCGAAGGCTTCGGGACCCGGTCGGCTGCCCTCCACGAAGCCGTGCGCGCCCTGCGTACGTCGTCGCTGGCGGCCCAGTAGAGCGCGGACTACGAGCACGCCTGGGACGAGTGGGTCGAGTCCGGTGACGAAGACGCGTGGGCGACGGTGTCCGCTGATGGCATCGTGCCTTGATGCGGCGCGGTGACATCCGGCTGGTCGAGCTGGACCCGAGCCGCGATTCGGAGGCGAGCAAGCGCCGGCCGGCCGTCGTGATCAGCAACGACGGCGCCAACGCCACTGCCGACCGGCTAGGTCGCGGCGTGGTGACCGTCGTGCCCCTGACGTCGAACGTCGCTCACGTCTTCGCGTTCCAGACGCTGCTGCCGTCGTCGGCGACCGGGTTGCCGCGCGACTCCAAGGCCCAGGCCGAGCAGGTACGTTCGCTGGCCGTCGAGCGGGTCGGTGCGCGGGTGGGCACCGTACCAATGGGTCTGCTGGCCGAGCTGGACGAGGCCTTGCGGCTGCACCTCGGGCTGTGACCTGGCAGGGTGAGCGGGACAGACCCGACGCAGTGGTCCCGGTCCCGTGGCGAGGAGATCCCGATGGGCGAGCACGTGAAGTTCGCGGCGAACGGTGGCACCTGCGAGGGGTACCTCGCGGTCCCCGAGTCCGGCAGCGGTCCCGGTGTGATCGTGGTCCAGGAGTGGTGGGGCCTCGTCCCGCACATCACCGACCTGACCGACCGGTTCGCCAAGGCGGGCTTCGTGGCGCTCGCGCCGGACTTCTACCACGGCATCAGCACCACGGAGCCGGACGAGGCAATGCGGCTGCTCATGTCGTTGGCGATGGACCGGGCCGCGCACGACCTGTCGGGGGCGGCCGACTATCTCGGTGGCCGCGACGAGGTCACCAGCACCGACGTCGGCGCGGTCGGCTTCTGCATGGGCGGTTCACTGGCGCTCTGGTCCACGACTCTCGCCCCGAACATCGTCCTGGCGGTCGGTTTCTACCCCGCCCTCCCGTGGCACGCGATGAGCCCCGACTGGACCGGGTACGCGGGCAAGTCGGCGGTCATCCACTGCTCGGAGGAGGACGGGACGTCCGCGGCTGAGGGCATCGTCACCGCCGTCGCGGCGATCACCGCAGCCGGCGGGACGGTCGCGGTGTACGACTACCCGGGCACCCAGCACGCGTTCGTCAACGACTCCCGGCCGGAGGTGCACGACCCGGCGGCGACGTCGGTGGCGTGGGACCGCACGATCGCCGCGCTCACGGCCCGCCTCGCTGGCTGATCCCGCCGTGCCCGGTCCGCCGCGCGACCGGGACCTCGTTGAGCTGGGCGAACGCATCGTCGAGTGCCGGGCCTGCCCTCGCCTGGTGCAGTGGCGCGAGGACGTGGCGCGGGACAAGCGCAGGGCGTTCGCCCACGAGACGTACTGGGGGAGGCCCATCCCGGGCTGGGGGTCGGCGCAGCCGCGGATCCTGATCCTGGGGCTCGCGCCGGCCGCCCACGGCGGCAACCGGACCGGCCGGGTCTTCACTGGGGACCGCAGCGGCGACTGGCTGTTCGCCTCGCTGCACCGGGTCGGCCTGGCCAAGCTGCCGACCTCGACGCACGCCGACGACGGACAGGAGCTGTACGGGACGCGGATGGTGGCCGCCGTCCGGTGCGCCCCGCCGCAGAACAAGCCCACCACGGCGGAGCGCGACACCTGCGCGTACTGGCTCGACGAGGAGCTCGCGCTGGTCGAGGACTCGGTGCGGGTGGTCGTCGCGCTCGGCGCCTTCGCGTGGGACGCGGTGCTGGCGGCGTACGGCCGGGCGGGCGTGACGGCGCCGAGGCCGAAGCCGAGGTTCGGGCACGGCAGCGAGGTCGTGCTGGGGCGGGTGAGGCTGCTCGGCAGCTATCACCCCAGCCAGCAGAACACGTTCACCGGGCGGCTGACCGCACCCATGCTCGACGCTGTCCTGGGTCGGGCCGCCGAGCTGGGCGCGGTCGCCAGTCCCTAGGCTGGACCCATGACGGCTGGGCCCAGCACGACGACGCAAGCACCCCGCATCTTGATCATCGGCGGGGGGTACGTCGGCATGTACACGGCGATCCGTCTCCTCCGCAAGCTCCGGGCCGGCGAGGCGACGGTCACCGTCGTTGACCCGCGGTCGTACATGACGTACCAGCCGTTCCTGCCTGAGGCCGCCGCCGGGTCGATCCAGCCGCGCCACGTCGTCGTCCCCTTGCGGCGGGTGCTGCGGGGCGCCGAGGTCGTCACCGGCATGGTCACCCGGCTCGACCACCCGCGCCGGGTCGCCGTGGTCCAGCCGCTGGAGGGCAGCACGTACGAGCTGAAGTATGACCAGGTGGTCGTCGCGGTCGGCTCGGTCTCGCGGACCCTGCCCATCCCCGGACTTGCCGAGTGGGGGATCGGGTTCAAGAACGTCGAAGAAGCCATCCAGCTGCGCAACCGGGTGATCGAGTGCCTGGACATCGCCGAGTCCACCCGGGACGACGACATCCGCCGGCGCAACCTCAACTTCGTCGTGGTCGGTGGCGGGTACGCCGGCATCGAGGCGCTCGGTGAGCTCGAGGACATGGCCAGGTATGCCACCCGCTACTACCGCACCATCACACCGCAGGACCTGCGCTGGGTGCTCGTCGAGGCCAGCAACCGGATCCTGCCCGAGGTGGGCGAGGACATGGGCAAGTACACCCTCGAACAGCTGCGCGAGCGCCGGATCGAGTGCTATCTCGAGACCCGGCTGGACTCGTGCGTCGGCGGCCAGGTCGTGCTGTCGAACGGGACCGAGCTGCCCAGCGAGACCATTGTCTGGACGGCCGGGGTCAAGCCCAACCCGTTGGTGGCAGCCACCGGCTTCGCCCTCGACGACCGCAGCCGGGTGGTGGGAACGGCGAAGCTTGCCGTTGCTGGCGTCGCGGACGCCTGGATCTCCGGGGACAGCGGCGCGATCCCCGACCTCACCGGGCCGCCCGGAGCGATCTGCACCCCGTCGGCCCAGCACGCGGTCCGGCAGGCAAAGGTGTTGGCTGACAACGTGATTGCGTCCATCCGGGGCTTCCAGCCGCGGGAGTACCGGCACAAGCACGCGGGCTCGGTGGCCTCGCTCGGGCTCTACAAGGGCGTCGCGCAGGTGTACGGGATCAAGCTCAAGGGCTTCCCGGCGTGGTTCATGCATCGGACGTACCACATGAGCCGGGTGCCGACGTTCGCACGCAAGCTCCAGGTCGTCGTCGACTGGACGCAGGCGTTCTTCTTCCGGCGCGAGATCGTGTCGCTGTGGTCGATGCACGAGCCGTTCAAGGAGTTCGCCCAGGCAGCGGCGCCGCCGGCGAGTGCCCCGGACACTGCGTCGGACACTGCGTCGGACACGCAGCCAGCGACGTGACGGGGCTCTAGCCTGGTGGCAGGCCCCCGTAGCCCAACTGGTCAGAGGCAGCCGCCTTAAGAGCGGCCCAGTGTGGGTTCGAATCCCACCGGGGGTACGACCCGACCCGTAGCAGGCCCGGCCCGCCGGCTCTCAGCCGA